>CAMATV010000446.1 GCA_945861235.1 Opitutus sp. GAS368 | reverse complement strand
TTAAGCTAACGCCTACGGGGCCCCACACTCACGGCTCGCGCACAAACTCGACCTCGTACGTTTGCTGCATTTGCGCCTGAAAATAGGTACCCACCAGCCGGTCCTTATCCGCCAAGTAAGTCAGCTTGTAGATGCAGCCCGGGTAGTTTTGGTCGCGAAGCTCAACCGCCACTTTGATGTCGGCGCCCTCCGTTTTGACGGTCGCCCAAGCGACCTTAATCGGATTCGGATTAAAGTAACCGGCCTCGGCGCGGCCATCCGCTTCAATGGTGGTGATCGCGAGAATATAGCCCCCATCAGGCCGCAACCAACGCCCTTTGGCCTTGGCCACCGGTGCACCTGCCGCCGCCGGAGCCGCCGCCGGAGCCGACGCGGGGGCAGCCTTGGGCGCGGTTGCAGCGGTCGCGGCAGGAGCGGCGACGGCGGGAACGTCGGCGCGCTTGCAGGACGAAAATGCCAGCAGACAGCAGGTGAGACGAACCAGGGCTCGAGGTGAAAAACGCATGACGGATTTTTTTTGGTGAGACATCAGAGGGTGAAGCCCGCCCATCCCAGCACATCCGCCGGCCGGAGGAAACAGCGGAAACATGTTTGTGCGCAGACGGACGCATCCCCGTTTTTTTTCCCAGCCATCCCCGCAGCTCTGGACGTTTTCTCCTTTCCCTGCTTGCGCCGACCGCGCCACTTTGCGCCGATGTCCTTCATCGTATGAGAATCACCGGACTCGCCCTTGTCCCGCCACCGACCGCCGCCGACCTCCCGAAGGTCACTCCCGAGTTACTCGCATCCGTCCTCGCGCGCTATTCGCGCAGCAATCAAGGCATCGCCGCCATCCTCTCCAAAGTCGACCTAGCCAACCCCGATGCCTCGATCGACCGCATTCTTAGCTTCGTCGACTACGGGCACGCCTCCATCGGCGGCCTCACCGGTGGCCTCGCCGTGGCCCTCGACGATGTCTCCATGTGGCTCGCCTATAAACTGTTTGAAATCGCCACGATGGCCGATGGCCAGGAGTCGAGCACGCGCTACATCACCATGGACGCGGCTAATCTCCCCACCGCCGCCGAACTCGGCATCCCGGACGATCTCGCGCCGCGTTGGTCCGCGCTGATGGCCCAGTCGTTCGCCGCCTACCACGCCGAGTACGCTCGCCTCGACGCACTCGCGACCGCCAACCCCGGTCTCGTCCGCCTCCCGCCCGACGCAAAACCGGCGGTGGTCACGCGACTGCGGAAAAACTATGCACTGGACCGCGCACGCTATTTCATCCCCTTTGCGACGCGCACCAACGTCGGCCTCGTCCAATCTTCCCGCATGTGGGCGGTGACGGTGAAGCACCTGGATTCGCTCCCTCACCCCGAGGCCCGCACTGCCGCGAAACTTATCCGTGACGAGCTTCTCAAGATATCCCCGCGGCTGATGCGCCACAGTGTCGCGGAAAAATCCTTCGTCGCACAGGCAGCCCAAGAACTCGCCGCGTCCTGCTCCCTCGGCCTCGAACGACTCTCCGCCGCGCCCCTCGCCGATGAAGTCTGGGTCAACGTCGATCGCGCCACGCCGCCGTGGCTACGCGAGACGCAACCGGTCGCCGAAGCCCTGTGCCACCGCGCCAACCGTTACGGCCACCAAGGCACCGCGACCCGCCGCATGCGCGTCAGCTTCGCATGGAATAACCTGGCGCTCGCCGAGCTCCGCGACCTCAACCGCCACCGCACCGGCCACCGCTACACCCCGTTGATCCAAGCCGGCTTTTATCTTCCGCCGGAAATCTCGCACACTACACCGGCGCACGCCGCGCTTCTCGCCGAACAACGTGAGCTCACCCGCGAGCTGATGCAGCGCGGTTCACCGGCCTATGTTTACTCACTGCTGCTCGGCGCGCAGACACCCTTCGAGCACAGCACGCACGGCGACAAATTTATCTACGAAGCCGAACTGCGCACGGGCCTGGGCGCGCACTTCCGTTATGCGGAACACCTCAGCGCGGCGCTCCGTGAATTTCTACAACACGTTCCCGAGGCCCGCGCCCATGTCGTCGAGGGCACGGCAGAGCCGGAGTGAGCGGTCGGCGCCGCGCGGCGCGTCAGACCATCGGGAAGACGCTCGCGGCGACCAGCACCGCTCCGAAGCCTACGACGCCCATTAGCGAGAACATCACCGACATCGTGCGCAGCGTCTCGCGCTCCGTGAGGCCGGACGTTTTCGAGACGACCCAGAAGCCGCTGTCGTTCATCCACGGCACGAGTTTCGAGGCGCAGCCGATCGTGAGAGCGAGATAAACCGGGTGACAACCGAGGGTCTCCGGCGAGGCGAACGCGCCGACGATGCCAACGCTGGTCACCATCGCGACCGTCGCGGAACCTTGCGCTGTGCGGATCAGGGCGGTCACGAGAAACGCGAGCGGCAGCACGCCGATGCGATACTCGCGGGCGAGGCCCTGAATGCGTTCGCCGACGCCGGTCTCCTGCAGCACGCCGCCGAAAACGCCTCCCGCCGCGGTGATGAGGATGATCATACCGGCGTCGGCCAGGGACGCCTGCACGGTGTCTTTCACAACTTTCGGATCGCTGCCGGGTCGGGTGGCAACCATGACGAGCGCAATGGCGGCGGCGATCGCGAGGGCGATGTTGGGGTGACCCAACGCATCAACGATTCGGTCGAGGTGAGGCGGCAACTTGATGAGATCAGCAATCGTCGAACCTGAGATAAGGATGACCGGGAGCACGATGGGAGCGAGAGCAAGCCAGAGCGGGGGCAGTTCATGCTCAGGACGTTCGGCGACGGGCGCAGCGACGTGATCTGACGGAGTGCGTACCGCGATGGGCCAGCGACGGTTGGCCCAGAACGCGTAGGCCAGACCAACGGTCGCGGCGAAGGCACTCAGGATCAGTCCGGCGATCATCATCACACCGATGTCGACCTTGAGTGCATTGGCGGCAAACAGCGGACCCGGGGTGGGTGGCACGAGCGAGTGAGTCATCGTCGTGCCAACGGCAATCGCCAGCACGTAGAGAAGATAGTTCTTACCGGTGCGCGTAGCCATGGCGCGGGCGAGCGGTATAAGCAGGAGAAACACAGTGTCGAAAAAGACCGGCACGCCGAGGACAAGGCCGCTGGTGGCAAAGACCAGGGGGGAACGTTTCTCCCCGAAAAGTCCGAGGGTCGAGCGCACAATGCGGTCCGCGCCTCCGCTATGGAGCAAACAGACGCCCACGATGGACGCCATCGCGATCAGGACGCCCAGACTGGTGCAGGTGCCGCCGAACTTGTTGGCGAGTTTCGCGCCGAGGTGTTCTTCAGCGCGGGCCTTGGCCTCGGCAGCGGGGCGCTTCTGCGCGAGCACGGCCTGCTCGATGCTGGCGCGGGGCGTAAGCGTCGAGACCACGATGGCGGCGGCGAACAGCGCGACGAACGCGTGCAGCTTGAGGAAGACGATGCCGCCGAGGACTACGACGATGCCGATGAACAACAGGAGAAATGGATCCATGGGATGGGGAATGGAAAACAGCGGGTCGCGGAATAGGAGGCGACGTGAGTCAGGACGGAATTGTGCCGGAGGCAAGTCGCGAGGTTCCGGGCCTCGCCGATCAACCGCGTTTTTGCCCGTCGGTCCGGCGGCTGCGGGC
>CAMATV010000445.1 GCA_945861235.1 Opitutus sp. GAS368 | reverse complement strand
AGCCACCGCCTGTTTCGCGCTGTGTCCCTCTTGGCGTCCGTCAGTGCTTTCTCCGTGGGTGTCTTCGCGCAAAACGCCGCCCCCAACGATCAAAATGGCGGTCGTCGTCAGCGTGGCGGTGACAACGCCAATGGCGGCGACAACGGCGGCAAAGGTGGCCGTGGCAATTTCGATCCCGCACAGATGCAGGAGCGCCTACGCGAGCAGTTTGGCGTGACCGATGACGCCGAGTGGGCGCTGATCTCCGAACGCCTCACGAAACTGAGCGAGATTCGCCGTACTGCGGGCGGCGGTATGGGGCGGGGTGGTCCTGGCGGCCCCGGCGGCGGTCCTGGGGGTCCTGGGGGTCCTGGCGGTCCTGGGGGCCCTGGCGGTCGCGGCGGTCGCGGCGGCCCTTCGGGCAACCCGGAACAAGATTCTTTGCGCGCGGCGATCACGGATAAGTTGCCGGATGCCGAAGTGAAATCCCGCCTCGAGCGGCTGCGTGAAGTGCGCAAGCAGAACGAGGCGAAGGTCGCCAAAGCGCAGGAAGAGCTGCGTGCCGTGCTTTCGGTTCGCCAAGAGGCGGTCGCGGTTATGTTTGGCCTTTTGCCCTGAGCCGGAAACTCCCCCCTGTGCTGACCGAATCGTCCCCCCTAGGCAGCGCCAGCAGCGCTGTGCCCGAACTGCTCGGCCGCATGATCGCGGCCAGACAGCTCACGACCACTGATGCGCGCGCATTTCTCGCGCAGCATCGTGCCGCCGACGCGCTCACTGAAGAGCGCGTCTTGCGGTGGCTCGCGAAGGAATATGGCGTCGGCTACGCCGCGCTCGACGAACTCGAGCCCGACAAACAGGTGCTCTCGCTGTTTCCCGCTCGCCTGCTGCTGCGCGACGAATTGCTCCCGCTGCGGCGCGTCGACAATCAGATCGAGATCGCGACTAGCCGGCTCTTCGCGACCCAGGGCCTCGATGGACTGAAGGCGCTCACGGGCCTGCGGCTCCGTCCCGTGCTGGCCCCGACCGAGGTGATCCAGCGGGAAATGAAGAAGCGGCTCGGGGTGGGTGCCGATACCATCGATACGCTCGACGACGAGGCCGGTTTGCTGGTGGTCGACGAGGACGGTGGCACCGACAACAACCTCGACGAAGCTGCCGAGGACGCGTCGATCATCCGGTTTGTTAACCAAGTCCTGAAAGACGCCATCGAGCTCCGCGCGTCGGACGTGCATCTCGAACCCTTCGAGGACGAGCTGCGCATCCGTTACCGCATCGACGGTATTTTACAGGAAGTGCCGGTGCCCGCGCAGATCAAACGTTTCCAGCCGGCCATCGTGGCGCGCGTCAAGATCCTCAGTCATCTCAATATCGCGGAAAAACGCCTCCCGCAGGACGGTCGCATCAAGGTTCGCATCGAAGACGCCGAGGTGGATATCCGCGTCTCGATCATCCCGATGTTGCACGGTGAAGCGGTGGTCATGCGTCTGCTGCGACAGAATTCCAAACTCCGCGGCGCCCGCGACCTCGGCATGGGCGAGCGCGAGCTCACCTGCTTGGAGCGGGTGCTCCAGCTCCCCCACGGCATCGTCCTCGTCACCGGTCCGACCGGCTCCGGCAAGACTTCGACGCTCTACACCGCGCTCAACGAAATCAACGACGCCGAGCGCAAGATTATCACGATTGAAGATCCGGTCGAGTATCAGCTCAAGGGCGTGAACCAAATCCAGGTTTCGGAAAAATCCGGCCTGACGTTTGCCCGCGGCCTGCGCTCGATTCTCCGCCACGACCCCGACGTCGTGCTCATCGGTGAAATCCGCGATCAAGAGACGGCGCAGATCGCCGTGCAGGCCTCGCTGACGGGTCACTTGGTTTTCTCCACGTTGCATACCAACGACGCGGCCGGCGCGCTCACGCGTCTCGTCGACATGGGCGTCGAGCCGTATCTCGTCGCCTCGTCGCTCGAAGCGGTGCTCGCGCAACGGCTCGTGCGTTTGCTGTGTCCGCATTGTCGGAAAGTGGATACGACGCCGGAGTCGCACGTTTACCGGACGAAACTCGGGATTTCGCCCAAGGCGGAAGTCTACCGCGCCGTCGGTTGCCGCGAGTGCCGCAACACGGGGTATCATGGTCGCCGCGCGATTTTTGAGTGGATGGATTCGAGTAGCGAAATTCGTTCGCTGATTCTGAAAAACAGCTCGACCGACGCCATCCGTGATTCCGCGCGGCGGGCGGGCATGAAGACGCTCTCCGAGGATGGTCGCCGGCTGGTGGAGGAGGGCATCACGACGATCGAGGAAGTCTTGAGCGTCACCACGGTGCACGAAATGGAAGCGGACAAGGTGGCGGCCGAGAGCCGCGCCGCCGCCGCGAATGCGCAGTCGGCCTTGCCGCGCTCATTGATCTGAGCCGCCTCTTGCGATGCCCCAATTTGCCTACAAGGCGCTGCAGCGCGACGGCGTGTTAACCGAAGGTTTCCTCGATGCGAGCAACCGGCACGAAGCGATGCGTCAGGTCGAAGGCCGTGGCCTGAAACCGATCAAGCTCGTCGAATCTGCGGCGGCGTCCGCGAAAAATTCTGCGGCGGCGCATCCTGCGGATAAGGCGGCGGGTGCCGGCGGCGGTGAGCCCTCGGCAGGTTTTAACATTTCGCTCGGCGGCAAACCGAAGATCACGGCGCGGATGTTGGAAAACTTCACGCGTTTGCTCTCCAGCCTGTTGGCGGCGGGCGTGCCCTTCAGCCGTGCGTTGGTGATTCTGCACCGCGAGTCCGCCGAGCCGGTGGCGAAGCAAAAATGGAAGGAAATCCACGACTTCGTGATCGACGGCATGTCGCTCTCGAAGGCGATGGAGCGCTCGCCCGAGACGTTTCCGCGGGTCTATGTGGCGATGGTCGAGGCGGGTGAAGCCGGCGGTTTTCTCGATGTCGTGCTGGCGCAGATCGCTGATTTCCAGGCGCGCGAAAAAGACATCCAGTCGAAGGTCACGGCGGCGCTCATGTATCCCGCGATTTTGCTGTTTCTCGCGATGGGCGTACTGGTGTTTCTGATGGTTTTCTTCATCCCTCGGTTCCAATTGGTGTTCGCGGGCTTCAACGCTGAGCTGCCGCTGCTCACGCAGATGATTATTAATACCAGCTACATTATTCGGAGCTACGGTTTGTTCGTGCTCGTCGGTCTGGTCGTGGCCGGGGTCTCGCTCAAGAGCTGGTTCAGTTCTCCCGTGGGCCGTCGCGCTTGGGAAGGCTTCGTGCTCAAGGCGTGGATCGTCGGCCCGCTGCTCGCGCAATTCGCGATGGCGCGCTTCACCCGCATGCTCGGCACCTTGCTCAGCGCGGGTGTGCCGCTGATCAGCTCGCTCAATGTCGCCCGCCGCTCTATTGGCAATCAGGTGCTCGTCGATGCCGTCTCGGAGTCGATCGACCGGGTGAAAGAAGGTAAACCGCTCGGCAAGAGCCTCGCGAAAAACCGCACACTTTTCCCCGGGGCGATCGTCGAAATGATCTCGGTCGCGGAGGAAAGCGGCAAACTCGACGCGGAGCTGTTGCGCATCGCGAATGTTACCGAAGGCGATCTTGACCGTCAGTTGAAGAGTGCCGTCGCGATGGCGGAACCACTCATGCTGTTCCTGATCGCGGCGCTCATCGGCACGATTTT
>CAMATV010000444.1 GCA_945861235.1 Opitutus sp. GAS368 | reverse complement strand
TTACCCTCCTGAATCGTGTAATCACCAAAGAACTTGTAGAGGGGCTGATTATTTCCCGTCGTGCGCGCGATGTTCAGATTATTGTAAGCGGTAAAGATCGTGTTGTAGGCGTCGGCGGCGGCATTCACTTCAGGCGAGAGCTGGTCGGCCGGGATGGTGGGATCGACCGTCGCGACGTTGTTGGCATCCACCCGGGCACCGGTGTCCTGCACGATGAGCTTAAAGGCCTCGCGGTTCTTTTCGACGTACGCGCGCGTGAGCTGGTAGGCGTTGGCACCATAAACTTTCGGGAGCGACACGCTGCCCGTGACGCGCAGGCCCTTGATCACATTGACCGTGACTTCCGCCTCGTAGCCGCTCGCCACGCGATCCTGCAGATCGCTGCCCCCGATGAAACGCGGCAGCCCGCGCTTGTTGAGATCGGCCGTGCTACCCATGGGCGTCGCCTCCAGCAGGGCGTTAAACGGAAACCCGGACACGCCGGACGGATTATTGATTTCCTCGCTCGTATAGTAGGTGAGATTCACGTCGAGCTTCCGCTGGAAGAACTCAAAGCGCGTGCTGTAATTCCAACCCGTGGAAATGGTGGGTTGAATGATCCCGCCTCCCTGCAACAGGGCGTAAGCCTTTTGCGGGTTGAAACTCTCGGCGTAGTTCACCGACGGGCTCACCCAACTGAGCAAGTGCATCACCGTGCCGACCGACTTGGTGTTCACGTAGCCACTGAGCACCGGGGCATTAAAATCGTCTTGGAACCGATACTGCGTGTAGCGCGGATCGCGGACCCCGCCCGAGAGTCGGGGACGCGTGATCGCGGGCGCGGCGGGCAGCGCACGTCCGGCGGCATCGACCGGCACATAAGTAAGGGCCGCCCAATCGTTGGGGGCCTGCGGCTTGAAGAGCGGCTTGAGCGGATCGCGATCAGTCGGGTAGTCTCCGCTCACCGCCATCTGCTGCGATCCGGATTGGTAACGATCACGGCGGACAGCACCGAGGAAGATCAGCCGATCCTTCCAGAACTTGGCGTTGAGCGCGGCGAGGCCGTAGCGGTAGCTGGTGTCGTTGACGGACTCGGCATCGAAGCGCGTGTGGTCGATGACCCAGCGCGGCGTGACGGTCGTGGTCGTGCGCGTGTTGGGATCGTAATAGGGGATGGGCTTGCCGGCGAGGTCGACGAACGGACGGCTGGGCTCGTTCCAATAGCGGCGGATCTTCACCGTCGCCGCCGTGCCGTTAATCCACGCGAGAGTATCGGTGCCCTGCGCCAAGCTGAGCCACTGATAAGAGAGCGTGTAGTGATTCTTGTTTTCACCAACCATGGTGTTGATCGCGAAATTGCCGAAGCGCGTGTTCTGCTTCCACGCGACGGCGGCGCGGACGTTGTGGTAATCGTAGTGACGGAAGCCGCGGAAGAAATTCCCATCGCCGTAGGCCTGCAGGTAGTGGGCGTTGGGCGCGCCATTCGGGAGGACGCGGTTGAGATCGAGGTAGGTGGCGCTGGCGCCGCGGTTCTGTTCGCCGTTCGTGTAGTTAGAATTCTTGTTCACGTCACCAGCGAGCTCCACATAGAAATCCCCGAGCTTTTGCTCCACCGTGAGCTGAAGATCGCGAAACGAACTTTCGAGGAGCGGCCCGTCCTGATTGATCGAAAAACGCTCGGAGGGGCGGATGAAACCCGAGCGCGATTCGACCAAGTCGAAACGATTGGTCGGGACGTTCATCGCATTGACCAGATTGGTGTTCGTCAGGCCGAAGGCGGCATTGCTGCCGGACACAAAGCCCGCGATCGGCGTCGTCGCTGTCGTGCCACCGCCGAGCGAGATCGCCTCGTTGGTGTAGCTGCTGATCGCGTTGAAGCCGTTGTAAGGATCGTAGACGTTGTAGTTGGCGCCGCGGCGCGCGACGCCCTGCGCTTGCAGCGCGGTGATCTGCGCGGCGGAAGCGCCGTTGAGCGCGGCCGGCGTGGCAAACGTCGTGCTCCCATTCCAACCCGAGAGCTGATCCTGGAGATTGTTGATCGGCTGGTTGATCTCGCGGTTGATCGCCTCGGCTTCGAGCCGGACCACGGTATTACGGAAAGGCCGCAGCGTCGCCGTAGCAAAAACGCCTTTGCGCTTCTCGAATTGTTTTTGGCGCCAGCCGAGGCCGTGCTGCGCAACGCCGGCGACGCGCAGGGCGACCTTATTGTTGATGGGCTGGTTCACGTCGATCGTCGCCCGCATCATACTGTAGGATCCCGCCGTGAGCTTCACATCCTGAAACGCGCGGTCGGTGCGCGCGCGCTTCGTCGTCGAGGAACTCACGCCGCCGAGGCTGCCGTTGCCGAACACGATGGAGTTGGCCCCGCGCCCGAAGTCGTAGCGCTCAAGCGCGTAGCTGTCGTTGTCGCTGTTGACAGGGAAAAAGTTCCTCAGCTGCTGGCCCGCACTCACACCGCGCGAGTTGTAACGCACGGTGAAGGTCGTGAAGTTATTCGTACCGATGTCCGACTGAAACGTGGAGCCCGTCGCCCAGTCCTGCGCCTGCATCAGGTCCGTGAGATTGAGCGCGTCGATGAACTCGCGGGTGATCACCGAAAACGCCGCCGGCGTGTCGCGCAAATCACTCGCGAGGCGGCCGCCCGCGAGCGAACTCGCGGCCGCAAAGCCAGTGTCCCGGTCGCTGTTCACCTCGAACGGCGTCAGCGTCACCGCACTATCGGGAGGCGTCGTGGTTTTCTCCGCCGCCGCCGCTGCGGTTTGGGCAGACGCGGAAGAGACCGCTGCGAGGAGGACGAGCGCGAAGATTTTCGCGTCAGGACGACGCGGAGCTGGGGATGGAATGGAGGGGAGTGTCATGGTGCAGAGTCTGAGAATGCGTCGCCTTGAGGAGGGCAATTGTTACAGGCTGAGATGCTTTTCCAAAAACGCCAGAGCCACGGGGCGAAGATCGCGCGACAGAGGCTTCTTATTCCACGTTTCAAAATCGAACGTGTGCCCCGCTCCCGCCACTCGCACGAGTTCGTGCGGGACGCCGTGCTTCGCGAGCACGCCCGCAAGTTCCTCGGACTGCGCGCGGTCGACGGTCAGATCGATTTGGCCGTGTAAAATCAAAACGGGCGGAGAGTTTTTCGTGACGTGCGTCACCGGCGAAGCCCGGACATAGACGGGAGCCGCGGGGTTGTCGGTGCCATACACCGCCGCGGGACCGACGGCGCGGAACTTGCCCGTCGGTGCGCCCTCGGCGTCGACTTCTTGACGCGTGAGCAAATTGGCCGGTCCGTAGAGATCGATGACCGCGCGCACCTTGCTTGAAACGCCGGGATAAGGCGTCGCCACACCGGTCGGCTCAAACTCTGGCTGGTCGCTGGTGAAGCCCACCATCAGCGCCAAGTGACCGCCCGCCGAACCGCCCGCGACGGCGATGCGCTCGGGATCGAGCTGATATTTCGCGGCGTTGGCGCGGAGAAAACGGACCGCGTTTTTGCAATCGTGCAGATTGTGCGGCCACGCGCCGGCACCCAGCCGGTAGTCGACGCTCACGGCCACGTAACCCGCCGCCGCCAAGGTCGCGCAGATTTCCTTCGCGCGGTTCTCGGTTTTCACACCGCCCGTCCAACCGCCACCGTGGATCCACACGACAGCCCGGGAAAGTGTTCCCT
>CAMATV010000443.1 GCA_945861235.1 Opitutus sp. GAS368 | reverse complement strand
AATAATCCCGGGGACCGTTCGCCGTTTTTCTTCGCGTATTTTGGAGTGGAGAGTCCGGACTACTACAAAATCAAATCGCGCCGGCTGCCCGGCGAGCCGGATTGGCGTGTCGTGGACGCTTTTCCGCTTTCCCCCGGTATCTACGCAATCAGCGCGACGTTACTGCAGGGCGTTGCCTCGCCCGTGGTGGGGTCGTGGAGCAAGGTTGCCGAAGCGGACTATCAACACTCCTGGAAGAACGTTGAGATCTACTCCCAAACCGCGGATCACCCGCGCCGCCGCGCCGCCCTGTTGAAGCAACATCCGCTGTCGTTCTGGGAAGCGGAGTATCGCACCTACGAAAAGCTGCGATTCTGCCGCCTCTGTGCGTGGCTGCGGCACCAGCCCCGCCCCGACGACAGTGTCGGTCACTCCATTCTGCTCTGGCGCCTCGACGCCGCCCAACTCGCGGCGGCGCTCATCGGCCCGCCGGTCGAACTCGCCGACGCGCCCCTTCGCCGTTGATCCGCCGACCGGCGCGATGTTTGCCTCCTCGATGCTCTGCCTGACAGAATTGTAAGGTGTGCCACCTTGTCGGGTCGTGCCGCGCGCGCGAACCTTCCCTGTCAGTTCACCCTTCTGTCTCCATTCGGAGACCGTTATGCCGCTTCCTGCTCTTCACTCTCTGCACTTGGGGGCCACCACGGTGCTCTTGCTCGTGGTGACCGCCCTGCTCTTCCTCGCCCTCCAAGGAACTGTCCTCCGTCGTGTCGTCAGAGCCATCCTCTCGTCCGCGTCCGCTCAATCGGCTCGAAAAGCGCCTCGAACCGGCCGAGCTGTTCTGTCCGCTCCAGCGACTGTCCTCGTTGTGGCACCGGCGGCTGCGGACTTCGAGGGCCCCGCGCCCGCTCCCTCGTTGCCACCTCCTCCCTGAACCACGCACCGCATGCGCATTGAAGTTCCCCGCGAATTCGACCGCCTCGGCGCCGTCCGAATCTATGGTCTGCAAAAAATCTACGAACTCGACGCCGGCGCCGAGGCCGAGATCCCGGGTCGGGACGATGCCGTCGTGCGCAGTCTTCCGGCTGAGGCCCTCTACGGCGTGCAACGCGAGATGGCCATCGTCGTGCCCGTCAAAAGCGAACGCCTCAAACTCATCGAAGGCGTCTCGTCATCGTCGTCTCCAACAGCCCCCGCGAGCCCATCGACCGCTTCTTCCTCGAACAGGAATCGATCGCCAATTTCTGCCGCTTTACCCGCAAACAAGTGCTCATCGTGCACCAGCGCGACCCCGTGATCGGCGCCGCGTTTGCCGCGGCCGGTTACCCCGACCTCCTCGACGAGACCGGCTGCGTGCGCCCAAGATCGTGGAGCAATCCCTTTATTTTGCTAAGTGGGGCCGCAGCTCCCGCCACTGTCACCGCGCCCTCAATCGCCTCCTCAGCCACCACACCGGCTTCGAGACCGATATCGTCAAAACCGGCAACGCCGGCGAGCACGCCCTCACCCTCGAACTCGCGATGTCGATCCGCTACGCCACCGGCTACGCCATCGAACCTTACCACTCCATCGACCTGCTCGAACAATACGGCGGCGTCTTTCCCACCGAACACGGCGACATGCGTCGTAGGGTCCGTATTTGCCAGATCGAGTCGCGCAATCCCCACCTCCATGCGGACAAAGGCGACGATCACGTCGCCGCGATGATCCGCGGCTCCCTTGCGACCATCTACCTTGTCGTTGATGAAATCGTAATCCGTCAGAGGTGCGCAGGACGTGGCTGCTGCTCGCCGTCGGTCGAGCAGATGCCTCACTACGCCTGACAAAAATGTCAGCTACCCAAACTGGCGAAACTTCGCCTCCGGCTGCATCCGTGAACGCGGGTTAGTTTGGGTGGAGAAGTCTCGCCGCGCTGCAACGGCCGGGCTCCTCCACTCCGCTTGCCTCCGGCCTGCCATCGCCGCGCTTCCCTTACCTCATGTTTTTGACCACCTCGCCCTCTGTGCCTCGCCGCCCCGCCCCCCGCGTCGGCCTGCTGGCGACTGTGCTGCTCGTCGGCTTGGCCCTCCTCCCGCTGATCTACATCGGCCTCCGCGCCGCCGAGGCCGGTCGCAACGTCGCCTACTGGGACGAGTTTGAGACCGCTCTCGCGTTGCTCATGCGGCTGCACACCGGCGTTGGGCCGGGCGTCTTCCTCGATGAGTTGTTCGCCGTCAATAACGAGCATCGCATGGTCATGAGCCGCTTGCTTTTCACCGCGAGCTACTGGCTCACCGGCACGGTAAACTTTTCCGTCATCAGCCTGCTCGGGAATGTCTGCCTCCTCGCGCTCTGCGCCATTTTGATCGTCGGTGCCGGCACGGCCGCTCGTCGTCTCCGGCTCGGTCTCGTGCTGGCCCTCGGCCTGTTTCAGCTCGAGAACTACGAAAACTTTCTCTGGTCCGGCTCTTCGATCGATCATTTTCAAGTGCTGCTCTACGTTGGAGCAACCGTCGCCGCTCTCGCGCAGGGCACGCGCACCGCGTGGTTCATCGCGGGTCTTTGCGCCGTGCTCGCGACGCTGACGCTCGCCCACGGCCTCTTGGTCTGGCCGCTCGGGGCCGCGCTGCTCTGGCGCGCCCGCCGCACCCCGGAGCTCCTCGGCTGGTGCGCTTTGGCTGCGGTCGTTGCTGGCGGCTACGCGCTGGGTTTTTCCGTCAACGGCGCGCACCGCTTCACTCATCTCAGCTTCGCCGGTGCGCAAGAAATTCTCCGCTACTGGCTCACGCTGCTCGGCACCGTTCCCGCGCTCGGTCACACCGGCTTGGCCCCGTGGCTCGGGGTTGTGCTGCTCGCCGCCCTCGGCTGGCTCGGCACGCACGGCGCGGTCCGGCGCGAACGTGTCGCCTACCCGCTCGCGTGGTTTGGCGTCGCCGCCCTCGCACTCGTGGCGGTAGGCCGCGCGGAGCAGGTCGGCGGCGTGGTGATGTCGCGCTACGTCATCATCAGCACGCTTTCCTGGAGTCTCACGGCTTTCATGTTGCTCGAACGTTTCTCCGATCCCCGCCGACCATTGGCCGCGCTCGCGTGGTGCCTCCCCGTGCTGGTGATCTTCAACGTCGCGGCGAACCGCACCTACGCCACGTCTGCCGATGCGTGGCTCGACTGCCGCGACATTGCCGCCGCTCGCTTCAAGCAACACGGCGTCGATGGGCGCGGAAACTTTGCGCTGTCCCCCATGCCCGCACGCGCCACGAAATTACTCAACGAGGCCGAGCGCCAAGGCGTCTACCGGATGGGGCCCGTGTGCCTGCCGCGTTCGTTTCCCGCCGCCGTGCCTAGCGAACGCATCATCGGGCGCGTCGATGAACTCACCGTCAGCGATCGCTCCGCCTTCGTGCGCGGCTGGGCCGTGATCCCGGGGGTGCGTTCCCAGCGCGGGCACATCCACCTCGTGCTCCGGTCCGCGGCGGCCACCCACGTTTTTTCCACCGTGAGCACCCAGCGCCCCGACGTGGCCGACACTCTGGGTGACTTGCAACTCAACCGCTGCGGCTACCTGTTTGCCCGCCGACGTGACAAGCTTCCTTCCGGCGACTACCAAATCGGTTTCCTCATCAAGCAGGGCGGCTCGTCCGAATACGTCATGACCGAAGAACGGCTCGTGTTGCGAGACCCAGGCACGC
>CAMATV010000442.1 GCA_945861235.1 Opitutus sp. GAS368 | reverse complement strand
ACGAGGTACGCACAAGGTGCCGCCACCCCCGATGAGACACCCATGAAACTCTGCCTACCACCAAAACGGCTGTCTGCCAGCCTCGTCGCCTTCGCCCTCCTCGTCGCCTGCTCTGGCTGCACGACGGCGGCAAATTCCCAACGCAATGCCGTGGCTAACCCGAACAACCTGCCGACGTATGCACTGGCCGTGGCGGTCCGCGGAGGCGTTGAGCCCACTGCGGCGCAGTGGAACGCGATGTATCAAAAGTTTTCGCGCTCACTCGCCGCCCGGGGAATGCTCCTGATTAACGACCACGCCAAAGCCGACAACATCATCTACGTCGAGTTCCTGCCCGATCCGATCAACCCGACAATTGGCACCGTGCTCGTCAGTAGCATCTCCCCCAATACCGGAATCTACGGTCGCACGGTGCCCGTCAGCAATGCCGGCTCCGCCAGCAGCTACGCATCGTCCTTAGGCTACGCCAACCCTTCGCTGGGGAGGACGAATTACGACTACGACGATTACAATCGTTACAACGGCCACGACACTGCGGGCTCGAGCTCTCCGCCACCGCCCTCGTCTGGCGCCGGCGCCAAGCCGCCTGCCCCCCCCGTCGTAACGCCTCCGCATCACCGTCCCATCAACCCCGCAGACTGCCCGCCCGGCACCTCGCCCTACCAGCCGCCGCCCAGCTACGTGGGAAATTACCCGCGCCACCCAGGTCCGCGCGAGGGCGGCTACACGCCGCCCTCCTATTCCTCGCCGCGGCCGGCACCGCATTCTGACGGCTCACTCAGTTACTCCTCCACCCACTCTTCGGGCCAGTCGGCGTATTCATCGTCATCGAATTCGTCTTCGTCCTACAGCGCGTCGTCCCCCTCCTCCCATTCTCCGGCGCCCTCACCGTCTTACTCCGCGCCTTCGTATTCGGCTCCGGTGAGTTCGTCGCTGTCCTACTCGTCGAGCGCCGATACTTCTTCTTCATCGTCGTCCTCCTCCTCGGCAGGTTCTTCGTCTTCGTCGTCCCATTCGTCCGACAGTTCGTCGTCGAGCGCGAACCAGCAGCCCCGCTAATTGGATTTTCCGCACGGTGCGGCGGGGCACCGGAGATCTGTTTACTGCAGCATTCGCACGCGGCGATCCTTGCGAGGAAACTGGAGCGACACGATCGTCCCCACGCCTTCCTTGCTCTCGATGCCCACTTGGCCGCCATGGTCCCGCATGATTCGCTGGACGATCATGAGGCCGAGTCCGTGGCCACCGATCTTGGTCGTATGGTAGGGCTGAAACAGTCGCGAAAGATCCTCTTGTTTGATGCCCGTGCCACTGTCACCGAAAAGCAAGAACACGGAATCGTCGTCGGCGCGTGACTTGATCTTCAGGTTCCCGCCGGGCTGCATCGCCTCCAACGCATTCTTCGTGAGATTAAAAAACACCTGCTTGAGCTGATTGCGATCGGCCATCACGGCAGGCAACGCGTCGAGCGTTTCGGCTTCGACCACGATTCCGCGATCCGCGAATTCCCGCTGCTGGAACCGCAGCACGTCCGTGAGAATCTCGGCCAGATTAGTCTCCGCCAGATCGGGCGGACGCGGCCGAATCGCCTCCAGAAAATTACTGATAATCCCATCAAGCCGGGTGACTTCATCGGTACAGACACGCAACGATTCCGCCAGCGAATCGACTTCTTGGGAGGCTCTTAGTTTCTTCAACTTTCGCTCGATCAGCTGGAGATGGATCGTGAGCGAGTTGAGCGGATTGCCGAGCTCGTGCGCGACGCCCGCAGCGAGCAACAGCACCGACGAGGTGCGCTCATCCTCGATCCGACGCTCGGTGCTTTGTTTCTCTTTGGTCACATCGCTCAAGATCACGGCAAACCGCCGGGGGGAACCGCGGCCGCCACCGCGAAACGGAACCATATAGAGCCGCACGCTGCGTGGCTCCGGATAGGTCAACTCGAACTCCCGCGCCACGACCGGCAGCGCGCCGCGCACCGGACCATCGTCAAATGCGGCGTCAATCGATGGGCGCAAGCCGGGCACGAGGCGCCACAGCGTTTGGCCCGCGAGCTCATCGTCACCAATCCCGATGAGACGATGCGCGGCGGCGTTGGCATACTCGATCACGCCATCGGCTGAAATCACGAGCACGCCTTCCTGCAGTACATTGAAAATTTCCTCGAAGAGCCCGCGCTCCCGGGCGAGGCGCTGCACGAGATTTGCGAGGTTCACCGAGTCCAGCGTGTCGAGCCGGCCCAGCACGCGATCCAGTGAGGAATGTTTTTTGACCGCCATCGAAGAGATGAATAGATGATCGAGCGTCGCTGTTCGGTCAACGGCGCGTCAGCCGTCCGTGCTGAGAAAATCCATCTGGTCCGGGTCCACGCGGCCCGCGAGCAGTTTGCGCAAGAACATCTCCCGGTGTTGCGGCGTGCGACCGAGGCGGAGCACCGCGTCGCGATGCTCCTCCGTGCCGTAGCCTTTGTGCTGCGCGAATCCGTAGCCGGGAAACTTGCCGTCGAGTTCGCCCATCAACCGGTCGCGCGTGACCTTGGCGATAATCGACGCCATCGCGATGCACAGGGAACGTCCGTCGCCCTTCACGATCCCCGTGTGCGGGTAGGGAAACCCGCGCAACGCGAGCCCGTCCACGAGCACGCGGCACGAGACTGTGGGCACGAAATTCGCAACGACTTCAGGGGTCGCGAAAAGGTCCGGTTCTGTTTTCTGTTCAAACGAGCCGGGCAGATAAATACCCTCGAGCGCGCGGCGCATCGCGAGCTTGGTCGCGCCGAGAATATTGAGCTGCTCAATTTCGATGACATCCGCCACCCCAAACTTGACGCGGATGTGCCCTTGCTCCGCCAACGTCGCGAACTCCCCCCAAAACTCCTCACGCTCGGCCGCGGACAGCTGCTTCGAATCGTTCACTCGGCTTGCCCGCCCCAGCGCCCAGCGACTCTCCAGAAACGCTTGGTTCACCCACACCGCCCCCGCCACCACCGGACCGGCGAGCGCCCCGCGACCCGCTTCATCGACGCCAATGAGCTCGGCCACGCCCTCAATCTGCTTGAGATCGAATCCGCGGAGTTGTCGGCGTTTGGCCATGAAATCGCGGATTTAGCGGGCGCACCGCGCTCGGTGCAAGCGTGCGGCGTGACCTCCGGGCGGCGTGCCTGCTCGCCCTCGCCATTCAGCAGGACCACCGTCCCATGCCCGAGCGTTCGCCACGTCTAGGGCCTCACCGCAACCGCTGCTGCCGCCGGCAATCATGCGAGCGACCGACGTCGGCCGATTGACCAAAACGGATGGCCAACGTCACCGCCGCCGCGACCGCGCTTACCATTCCATTTTCGGTCCCGGCTCCTTGAGCGGCAACTCGTCGAGCTTGCCCGCCGCCGACACCACTTCGTAGGCCGTGCGAAAATGCAGCTTCGCGAATTCACCGAGCGACTTGGCGCCGAACTGCTGAATCATCTGGTTCGCCTGCTCCTTCACCAAGGGGCCGGCGCCTTTTTGGAGTTTGGCCCCAAATTTTTTCGAAAGCAGATTCATCTGCCGCACAAATTCCGCCCGCGCCACCACCGACGCAGCCGCCACCACCGGATCGGACTCCGCTTTCGTCCGCATTTTCAAATCGAAATTTTTCACGCCCTTTTTCGC
>CAMATV010000441.1 GCA_945861235.1 Opitutus sp. GAS368 | reverse complement strand
TGCTCGTTCATCGTCGTGTCGTCGCGGATGGCGGTGTGCGGGCAGCCGCCGGTCTCCACGCCGGTGATACGTGCGGTGGGCAGGGCGCTGTGTTGCACGAGAAACTGGGCGTCCTCGGAGCAGTAAATGTCGTTGGTGACGACGGCCATTGAGTAGCGCGCGCGGAGGCGTTGGCAGAGTTTGAGGCAGAGCATCGTCTTGCCGGAGCCGACGGGGCCGCCGATGCCGATGCGGGGGGGGCGAGTGAGTGCCATGAAAGGAGGCGTTATGACCACGGATCACGCGGATCGAACGGAAAAAGCCCGTGCGCACATCGGAGCGTGATCGGTGGTTATCGGTTTAATCCGTGGTTAAAAGGTGAGGTTCAGGAAATGAACATGCGAGAATTTGCGGTCTCATGGCGGGCGGCGGCGATGTCGAGCCACGGGTTGAACCAGCCGATGTCGTCGAAGGCGGTCTGCTCGGCAGCGGTGATGAGGGCGGGCGTGGCGGCGAGGGTTGCAGTGAGGAGGGACTGGGATGCGTTTTGGCCGAGGCGCAGCATTTTCATCGCTGCCGAAAGGAGTGAGGCAAGCGTCGCGTAGGACATGGCCGCGAGCACGGCGGTGAGTGGGGCACCGAGGACGCGGCCCTCGAGTGCGGCGGAAACGGCGGAGGAGTGCGGCCAGTTTTCGGCGGACGCGCGTTGAAGAAATTCTTGGGCCAAGGGATGGGCGCGCAGTGACGCCATGAGTTCGGCGCGTTGGCGGCCGATGTTCTCGGAAGCGGCGCGGGCTTCGCGGGCGGTCTTGAGGGCGGATGAAAGCACGCAGAGTTCGCCGATGCGCGGCCAGTTGGCTTCCCCGAACGCGCGCCACGCGTGGGCGGCGAGCGGGAGATCGGTGCGCCGGAGGGCGGGGAGCGCGGAGAGCACGATGAAATCGCGGAGGGTGGCGCGGTCGTGGACGACGCCTTGTTGCACGAGTCCCTCGAGGCCGAAGGAATGCGCGTAGCTGCCGGTGGGATAGAAGGAGTCCCCGGCTTGGAGGAGGCCGAGGAGCCAGGCGGCGTCAGTGTTTGTGACTGGGGCCGAGGTCATGCGTGGGTTGTTCGCCGCGAGAGAAACGGCCGGGGCGAAAAACGGCGGTCGTCGGCGTGAAGGGGACTTTCAGGCGATTGAGTAATTGGCGCACGGCGGGTTCGTCGGGCGCGAGGAGGCGCGTGGGCTCGGATTGAAGTTCGAGGTGAAGATTGCCGATGGCCCAGCCAATACCGGCAGCCGCAGAGGGTGCGACGTCGAGAGCGACTTCGATGACGGACTCGGGGTGTTGCTGGACGGTGTAGCGGGCGGTGGCGGATTGGAAAAACGTGTCGCCGTGTTTGAGTGGAGCGTTGAGTTCGAAGCCGAATTCGGTGCCGTCTGCGGCGATGCCGCGCCAGAGGCGTTTCGCGAGCGTCATGCGTTCGACGCGCAAGGCGATTTCGGGCAGGGAAACGTTGGGAGCAGTGATGGAAGCTTGGACGAGATGAAGCACGAGTAAATGCGTGGAGGCCGGAGCGGGGCGGAGTCTATTAAAGTGGGGCGTCTGTTTCAATGGCAACGTTGGGTGTTTTTTGTGGCCTTTAATCCCCGTGAACCGGGCGCGTACGTTGCTTTGTCTCGGCGAAGGTGTCTCTTGCGGAGGGCAGGTGTTTCGATACCGAACGGCGCACGTGAATGTTCGGGCGGGGTTGACTTAGCCAGCAGCCCTGCGTTGGGATGCTGGCGTCTCTTCCCCCACCGGATATTTTCATGTCCACTGATATGATTCTCAAGTCATCCCCGTCAGCGGCTGAAAGCGTCGGCGCGCGGCCGTTGCGGTGGTTGGTGCTTTATAGTGTGCTGGGATTGCTCTGCGTGCCGGTTTTCCGCGACGCTGCTCTCCGGCCCGAGACTCCGGTCGGAGTAGACACGTGGGTGCTCGTGGTGCTGTCCACGTTGGCCAACGTGATTGTAATCGCCTATCATTACCTGATCCCGGCCCATCCGAAGTTTTTGATGCTGCCCTGGCGGCGATGGATTCTGCGGGTGCACATCGTCTCGGGCACCATCGAACTGGTGGCGGGGCTGATGGCGTGTTTCAGCTTTGCCCCGATGGCGGCTCGCGTCATGGCGATCGCCGCACTGGGGTTTCATGTGCCGACGGCGGTGTTCCAGACCCGCATCGTGTTTGGAAGCAAGGCCATCATGGTGCCTGCCTATCTCCTCTGCATCGTGACCCATGGGTTTTGCGCCACGATGCTGCTGACGCATCCCGAGTCGCGGATGTGGGCGGTAAACACGTTTCTCGTCTTCAACGTCTACGTGTGGTGCCGGGTCTATTATTACCTTTTCGACCTGCTGAAACTCTTCACGACGCAGAAATACACGATTTCGATTCTGGCGGCGGGAGCGACGATGATCCCGGCGCTGTTCGGTTCACTGGGTTTGATGCTACTGGTGGGGTCGATCGGGAGCTACGTGCTGCTTTACCGCGTATTGTTTGTGCGCTCGCCGGCGGCCTATTGGGATTTTGTGCGTGAACGCGCGCGCGAGAGTGTTTCGCCCTCCGGGTTTGCGCCCGACCGCGCCGCTGGTCCGGACGAACCGGCGCGGGCCTTGGAGTTTTTCCGCCTGCTTGACCGTGATGGCGATGGCCGGCTGAACCGCGATGAACTCCGCCGCGCGCTCGCGCCTTGGGGATTATCGGTGACGGCGTTGGACGAGTTTGCCTCGAGGTTGCTCGCGCAAGGAGACGTCGACCAGCAGCGATTCGCGCGCGACGTCTGGACGATTGGCGCGGTGCGCAACCACGGCTTGCGGGCCGTGGCGACGGAGGGCGCCGCCTCGGAACGCGATCAGGCTGCGCTGGTTTTCCGTCACCTTGATCTCGACGGTGATGGCGTGTTGACGCGCAAGGAGCTGGATCTGTTGTTGCACGAATGGGGCCTGCCGCGGGTCGAGACCGAGCGGTATCTTGCGCGCATGGCGTCCGGTCGCGGTGAAATCGACTTTGAGCATTTCTACAAAGATATGCGCCCCGTGTGGCGCTATGCTTATTACGAAGTCTTCCGCGCGGAGTATTCGGGCAGCCGCGGCGACATGATCGGTCGGTCCGTCAATGCCATCATCGGTGCGCGCCGAACCGATGCACTTCGAGAGCGGGTAAAACAGGATCTGATCACCCACGTACTCTTCCTAGTCGAGGCCGGGGAGGAACTCATCGCCGACCTTGCCGCCACCCTCGTCACAGAGAATTATCGGTCCGACCAAGTCGTCTTCGAAGAAGGTGCCCCTGGCCACACGTTCTACTTGATTGCTTCGGGGAATCTCCGCGTGATGCGCGACGGTGAGTTGCTCGCCGAACTTGGTCGCGGGGGTTATGTCGGCGAAGGTGCTCTCCTCACGGATGAACCCCGCGGTGCCACGGTCACAGCGGCAGGGGAAACCGTACTGCTGTCACTCACCCGGGATTCATTTTCCTACCTCACGGAAAAATATCCCGCGGTCCGGGATCACTTGCAGGCGGCTCATCGTCGTCGCCTGACCGATGGTAATTTGCTGGTGCTGGGCCGGCGATTGATTGGCCGGGTTCCGTTTTTGCACGGAGCAACCGATCAACTGCTGGCCGATCTCGCGGCGGCCCTGGTGCCGCAGCG
>CAMATV010000440.1 GCA_945861235.1 Opitutus sp. GAS368 | reverse complement strand
AAGATCAACCAGAACTTCGACGCCCAGCTGGGGTTCAGCTCGACGATCCGCCGACCCACCTTCCGCGACATTTCCGGTGTGTGGGATATCAACGACGATGCGTTTCAAGTGCGCCTGCCGAACCCGTCGCTCACGCCCGAGACCTCCCGGAACTTTGCGGCCCGCCTCGCCTACTACTTCGAGCCCGTCGGCATCCTCGCTGCGAACGTTTACCAAAACAACGTGAAGGGTCTCTTTATTGCCAATACCCTCACCGCGCAGGAATACGGCTACAACGGTGAGCTCGATCTCTCCAACTACCAGTTCATCACCACCACCTCGAGCGAGCGCGACGTCACGGTGCGCGGCATGGAGCTTGAATACAGCCAGAGTCTCTCGTTCCTTCCCGAGATGTTTCGCGGTCTCAACGTCCGCGCGAGCTACACCCGCAGCTACGCGAGCATTCCGAAGGCCAACATGGTGCCGCACTCGATCAACGCCGGCTTGAGCTACAGTTACCGCCAGCTGAACGCCTACACGAATCTCAACTGGCGCGACAACTACCCCTCGAACATCTCCCTCACGACTCCCCGCTTCTACCGGCACCGCGCCAACCTTGACATCGGCGGCGGCTACCGGATCACGCCGCGGATGAATTTCTTTTTCTCCGCCCGCAACATCTTCAACGAACCCTATCTCATCATGGAAAAAGTCGGCGCGAATGCACCGGTCGTGCAGTTCTACGAAGTCAACGGCATCAACTGGACCTGCGGGATCAAGCACGTGTTCTGATACCCATGCGCGTTCGAGATTAGACGGGAAATTTACCGCGCGAGACGAGGGCGGGCTTGCCCACGGGAAGTCGGCCGACATCTTCTCGCGAAACCCCTCCCTCATCATGACCACCGCTACTGTCCCCGTGCCCTCTTCTCCAACCAACCCACTCAGCATTCTGGGCTGGACCCTCGTCGCCCTACTGGGGGCCGGGTCGATCGGCGTGCTCGCGTGGTCGCGCGGCGAACCCGTCAACGCCCTCTGGATGGTCGTCGCCGCGCTCTGCGTCTTCGCGATCAGCTATCGTTTCCACTCGGCTTGGCTCATGGCCAAGGTCCTCACGCTCGACGAACTCCGCGCCACGCCCGCCACGGTCAACGCCGACGGACGCTCTACTTCGACCTCGACAATCTGACCAACGACTGGACGAACAACGACTACCTCCACGCCTTCGGCCGCGAAATCCCCAGCTACGCCGCGGGCGCCGGCACGAGTTTCAAGGCGGGTGTGACAGCGGGGTTTTGAGCTTCACGGGGCGGGTAGGCGCCCTCTGAGCCCCGCGCGCCACGCTCCTCAAGCCGCGCTTGCCGCCGGCACGAGCGGCGCCGATGGTGGCCGTGACCGGCCGCGTGCCAGTAGAATCGCCTCCACCACGATCCACACGGACATCACGAACAGCGCGACGGCCACCAGGAACTCGATGTGATGCAAGGCGGCGACGTTGCCGGCCCGCAGGCGGCCGAGATGGATCTGACCTGTGATCATCAGGCTCCACATCGTCACGATGAGCATGAAAATCGTCGGCCCGAGCGTAAACCATAGCGACTTGCCCTTCTGGTGCAGCCAGACCGTCACGCCCAGCAGTGCCAGCGCCGCGAGCAACTGGTTGGAGATGCCGAACAGGTTCCAAAACGCGCGCCAGATCGGGATTTCCTGACCGCCCACGAGTGCTGGCGGCAGGCTCACCACGACGGCGGGCAGCGCGAGCGTCAGCAGCGTGGCGCCGATCATGCCGGCCTTGCCGGTCCAGCCGGTCAGCTCCATGAGCACGTAGCGCGCAAGCCGCGTGCAGGCGTCCAGCGTGTCGAAAACAAACGTCGCGAAGCACAGCAGCCCGAACTGCCGCGCCATATCGATCGAAATCAACCCGAAGGTCGCCTGGTTCATGAACGCCGCGATGCCGTCCGCATAGGTGATGTCGGGCCGGCCCGTGGGCTTGGCGAGGATCATCACCGTCGCGAGGCTCAGGCACGCGAGGAACGACTCCAGCAGCATGCCGCCGTAGGCGACGGGCCTGGCATCCGTTTCCTTGTCGAGCTGCTTCGACGTCGTGCCGCTCGCCACGATCGAGTGGAAACCCGAGCACGCGCCACACGCGATCGTGATGAACAGCACGGGCAACAGCGGCGGCGTCGTGCCATTGAAGGTGAAAAGGTTTGCCGTCGAGACTGCCGGCGCCGCGATCGTGAGGTTCCCGGCCAGCCCGCCGACCACCACCCCGACCACGCCGACGATCACAATCACGTAGAGAAAGTAGCCACCGAGGGCGCCACGCGGCTGCATCAACAGCCAAAGCGGCGAGAGCGCGGCGAAGAAACAATAGATTAACAGTAGGTGATCCCACAGCACCTGCGGCCGCGCGCTGCCCGTCAGTCCCGCGAGATCGAGCGGAAACATCGGCCCCGCGATGATCGCGAGGACGACCAGCGGGAGAAAGATCAACTGCGCCTTGCCGCCGCCCAGGTTAAATTTCCGCATGCACAGGCCCATGATGATCGCCAGCCCGAGGTAGAGGAGGGACGAGGTCGCGACCGCCGGCCCGGGCGCGGCAGCATCGGCGGACGACGCTTTTTGCACGAATGTCCCCGCCGTCACGTCGGTGAACGCGATGATCACATAGACGAGCGAGATCCAGATGAACGCCAGAAAGAGCAGGTAGGAGCGCCGGTTCATGTAGCGCTTCACGACCTCCGCGATCGATTTCGCGTCGTGGCGGACGGAGGCGACGAGCGTCATCAGGTCATGCACGCCGCCGATGAAAATCGCGCCTACGATGATCCAGATCCATGCGGGCAGCCACCCGAAGTAAGTGCCCGCCAGAATCGGACCGACAATCGGGCCGGCCGCCGCGATGGCGGAAAAATGCTGCGGCAGCAGCCACGACCGGCTGGCCGGCTCGAAGTCGAGCCCATCGCGCTTCGTGTGCGCCGGCGTCGCTACCTTGGGATCGAGGCCGAGGTAATTGGATAGGATCCGGCCATACCAGCGATAGGCTACCGCGAGGACGATGCCGGAGACGGCGAGGAAGAGAATCAGGGACATGGGGCGGAAAAAATTACGCGATCAACCGGTCGCAAGGATCGACGAGGCGCGCAATCTACGCAGAGGCGTGCCGCTGGCTAACACAAAATGCGCGAGTTTCCCGGCGCAACGCGGCGTGGTGGTTCTTCAAATAATATCTTAGCCAGTAGGCGTAGCGGCGCGGGTGGCGCGCGATGTCGGCCGCGAGATTTTCCAGACTCAGCCATGCGACGGCCGACACCTCCGCGGGATTCGGCGCAAGCGAGGCCGGGGCGGGGCCGAAGAAAACATAGACGATTTCGTTTTCCGTGAGCCCGTTCGCCAGCGCGGTGCAGTAGCGCGCGCGAAACGTGAAACGCAGGGGCGCGTCCGCGCCGAGTTCCTCCCCCAGCCGCCGCCGCGCCGCGCGGAGCGTCGTCTCGCCCCGGCGCGGATGCCCGCAGCATGAGTTCGCCCACAACCCGCCCGAATGATATTTTTTTAGGCTCCGCTGTTGCAGCAAAATGCGTCCGTCGGCATCGACCAAAAAAACGGAAAACGCCCGGTGGAGCAGCCCTGCCGCGTGCACGGCGTATTTTTCCCCGCAGCCGACCGCGCGGTTGTGCTGATTAACGAGGATGAGCTGTTCGGTC
>CAMATV010000439.1 GCA_945861235.1 Opitutus sp. GAS368 | reverse complement strand
TTGACGTAGCCCTCGTCGAAGCCGCCGAGTTGCTGCCACAGTGCGCGTTTGACCAGCACGCAGGCACCGGTGAGGGCGGGGACGGGGCGGACGGTGGAAAAGAAACGCGAGAGGCGCGAGGGGAGCGTGCGGTCGTGGACGGGTTTGCCCTGTTGATTGACGATGATGCCGGTGTGGTCGATGGCGCCCGTGCGGGCGTCGAGTTGAAGGTTGCCGATGAGGCCGGCGCGGTCGGCGAGCGAGCGGTGGGCGCCGAGCATGGGTTCGAGCCAGCTCGGGAGGAAAACGAGATCGTTGTTGAGGAGGGCGAGCACGTCGCCGCGGGCGTGGGTGATGGCGCGGTTGTTGGCGGCGGCGTAACCGAGATTGCGATCGTTGAGGACGACGCGAAAAGGTGGGCCGAGGGTGCTGAGCCAAGCGCGCGTAGCGTCGGTGCTGCCGTCGTCGACGAGAATGATTTCGTGCGTGAGACCGGCGGGGAGCGTGGCTTGCAGGCTCGCAACACAGGCGCGGGTGAGCGCGAGGTTGTTGAAGAGGGGTATAATGAAGCTGGCCAGCACGCGGGGACGCGGGGCGCGCGGCGCGCCCCGCGAGTTTAAGGTCGAAGTTTAAGTTTAAGGTGACGGGGAGCGGCGCACCGACGAGCGGTGGCCCTAAGCTTCGGAGGCGAGGCGCCGCAGGTAGGCGCCGTAGGAGGATTTGCCGAGACGAGTGATGTTGGCGTTGAGGCCGGCGCGGTCGATCCAACCTTTGCGGTAGGCGATCTCCTCAAGGCACGCGATTTTGAGGCCTTGGCGGTTTTCAATCACAGAGACGAATTGAGCGGCCTCGAGGAGCGAGTCGTGCGTACCGGTGTCGAGCCAGGCGGTGCCGCGGCCGAGGAGTTCCACGCGGAGAGTGCCGGCGTCGAGGTAGAGCCGGTTGAGGTCGGTGATCTCGAGTTCACCGCGTTTGGAGGGCTTGAGGGTGCGCGAGATTTTGACGACGTCGGCGTCGTAGAAATAGATGCCGGGGATGGCGTAGTTGGATTTCGGTTGCGCGGGTTTTTCCTCGAGGGAAAGGACGCGACCATCGGCAGCGAACTCGACGACGCCGTAGCTGGTGGGATCGGCGACGTGGTAACCAAAAATCGTGGCGCC
This sequence comes from Opitutus sp. GAS368, assembly GCA_945861235.1. Lineage (GTDB taxonomy): Bacteria > Verrucomicrobiota > Verrucomicrobiia > Opitutales > Opitutaceae > GAS368. Next base: position 2,549 of record CAMATV010000439.1, on the reverse strand, counting down.
GCTGGTGCGGGCCCCGGCGGCTTCGAGCGAGCGCGTGAAATCGTGGCCGTAGAAAAGGTTGTCGCCGAGGACGAGGGCCGAGGGTTCCGAGCCGGTGAGGAAGCCGGTGTCGCCGGCGATGTGGAAGGCTTGGGCGAGGCCGTCGGGGCTGGGTTGCTCGGCGTAGGAGAGCTTGAGGCCGAGGTTGGTGCCGTCGCCGAGCAGTTTTTTAAAGAGCGGGAGATCGGTGGGGGTGGAGATGACGAGGACCTCGCGAATGCCGGCGAGCATCAGGACCGACAGCGGGTAATAGATCATCGGTTTATCGTAAACCGGCATGAGCTGCTTGGAGACGGCGATGGTGAGGGGCCAGAGGCGCGTGCCGGAGCCTCCTGCAAGAATTATCCCGCGACGGGAGGACGCGCCAGTTGAAGTGGGAAGTTGAAGTGGAAGAGAAGGCATCGGAGGGAGTCTTTAGCGGTCGAGGGATTTGATGAGGCCGTGGATCATGCGGGAGATTTCGCGGAGTTCGGCCACGAGGACGAGCCCAGTGTCCGAGGCAACGTAAGATAGCGCGATCGCCCGGAGCATCTGCGAGCGGGTTTCTCCAGCGGAGCCTTTGGCGTAGCCGAGGAACTGCTTAAACTCAGCCTTACCGGTGCGCTCGGCCCCTTCGGCGATGTTGTCGGAAATGCTGTTCGCCGAGCGGGTGATTTGATCCTTGAAGCCCCAATCACGACAGTCGGCCAGGTGACGATAAATCTGGATGCTCAGAGCATGCGAACCGCGCCAGACTTCCAGTCTCTCGAACGATTCGTCGGCAGATTCCATGATGCTTCGACTTAAACTTTTTACTTAAACTGCCGGCGTTTAGCCGGCGTGGCCGAGACGTTCACGGGCGTATTTCTTGGCGGTGATGTCGGCGGCCCAGCTGCGGTGGGTGAGATACCAGTCGACCGTTTTGGCGATGCCGGTGGTGAAGTTTTCCTGGGGGGCCCAGCCGAGTTCGGACTGGAGTTTCGTGCAGTCGATCGCGTAGCGACGGTCGTGACCGGGGCGGTCAGCGACGTAGGTGATTTGGGAGGCGTAGGGTTTACCGTCGGCGCGGGGCGACTTCTGGTCGAGGAGGGCGCAGATGGTATTAACGATTTCGATATTCGGTTTTTCGTTCAGCCCACCGATGTTGTAGGTCTCGCCGAGGCGGCCTTTTTGGAGGACGAGCCAAATCGCGACGGCGTGGTCTTCGACGTAGAGCCAGTCGCGGATCTGCATGCCGTCGCCGTAGACGGGGAGATGTTTTCCCTCGAGGGCGTTGAGGATGACGAGCGGGATAAGTTTTTCCGGGAAGTGATACGGGCCGTAGTTGTTCGAGCAGTTCGTCGTAAGGGTCGGGAAATGGTAGGTGTGCTGGAACGAGCGGACGAGGTGGTCGCTGGAGGCTTTCGAGGCGGCGTAGGGGGAGTTGGGGGCGAAGGGAGTCTCCTCGGTGAACGCCGGATCGGTGAGGGAGAGAGTGCCGTAAACTTCGTCGGTGGAGACGTGGAGGAAACGGAAGGCGGCTTTCTTAGCCTCGGGGAGTTTCGACCAGTAAAGGCGCGAGCAATTGAGGAGGCGGAGCGTGCCGACGACGTTGGTTTGGATGAAAGGCTCGGGGGAATCGATGGAGCGGTCGACGTGGGACTCGGCGGCGAAATTCACGACGGCGTCGATCTGGTGTTCGGCGAGGAGGTGGGTGACGAGGGCGGTGTCGCCGATATCGCCGTGCGCGAAAATGTAGCGCGGGTCGTTCGCGAGGTCGGCGAGGTTGGCGGGGTTGCCGGCGTAGGTGAGCGCGTCGAGGTTGACGAGCTTGGTCAGCGGTGAGCCTTTTTCAGTGAGGCGCTGACGGATGAAGTTGCTGCCAATAAAGCCGGCGCCGCCGGTGACGAGGAGGTTCATGAATTTAGCTGCGGATGTCGTTCGATGACGGCTACGCGGATCTCACGGACGGCGTGGTCGAGCCGATAATGAAGATCAATTTCACCGAGAAAACAGATGCGAAACTCGAAGCCGTCTACGTCGCGATAACGCATATGGCCTTCGTGAAACGGGTGACGTGCCAGTGAATCGAGAAATTCGCGAACGTGATGGCGAAACGTGGGGTCGAGCAATTCATACTCACGTGCCGGGGCTTGGTTCATGGCCCACGAGTAGGGCTGCATCAGCGGCCTTCGGCGCGAAGTTTTTCGTCGATGGCGAGGATTTCATCGCGGGTGACCAGGTTTCCGGCGATCATTTCGCGGTTGCGGCGCGTGACCTCGGCGAGAAAAGCCGGATCGTTGATACGATTGAGGGTGGCGAGGTAACGCGTGAGCCAAGCACGTTCCTCGGCGGTGAGATTGTCGGCGGTTTCTTTTAGCTCGGCGATCGACATGGGGGCACGTTACGGCTCAGGCCGCCCTTTTCCAGTTTTTTAGGTCGCGGGCGACGGCCTCGTGGACCTCGGTCATGACGATGCCGACGGAGGCGAGCTTGGCGGAGGTCATGACGCAGTTGGAGCGCGGGGTCTTCGCGGCGATGTGCATAAAATC
>CAMATV010000438.1 GCA_945861235.1 Opitutus sp. GAS368 | reverse complement strand
CTGCGGAACGGTGCTTGCCTGCCCGCTACGCCGGAGGCGTCCGGCGGCGCCGCGGTGTGCGTGGATCGACTGACCGACGCCCGGTTTGCAGAGCAGGCGCTTGCGGTCACAATTGGCTCAGCGACTAAAGGCCCGCGAGGCGCGCGGGTGGGTGTGCTCGGTCTGTGTGTGGGAGAGAAAAACGCCCGTCGCCCGCGCCCGCCTGCTGGTGGTGCGCTAGGACGACGGCACCTTCAAATACTCCCTGAGCAATGCGGCGGCCAGTACGACGTGGGAGCGGCTTGCCTATTTGCAGGCGCAAAACTTCTGGATCGAACGCGGCTTCCAGGACTCGCAGAGCGAACTTGGCCGCGCGCAGTATCAAGTGCGCGGCTGGATCGGCTGGCATCATCAGGTGACGCTGGTCTGCCTGGCCCTATTGTTTACGCTCAAGAAACGCGGTCTGGCCCGGCAGGATACGCCGCTGCTGAGTGCCCGCGACATCGTCGAACTGCTCGCATATTACCTGCCGCGCCGGCCTCGCAGCGCAACCGAAGTGCTGCGCCAAATGCAACAGCGCGGCGCGGCGCGGCAGCGAGATCTGCTCAACGGCAGTGACGATTCCAGCGTGCCCGCTGGAAAAATCCGATCCAAGTTTAACAAAGTGTAATCAAGCTCCTAAGCTTGATCAGGTCCGATCAATCGTTACGCAGGAAATTCCCCGGACGGTGAATTTCTCCTTTCTACATCCTTGTTTGCGCCACCGTGCCTGCATCCAGATAGCGCGGAAAAATCAGACTGGGCTCCGGCGGCAGGTAGCCTTGGCCGACCATTTGCAGCATGAGACGGGAGAGGCGGTGGGCGAAGGTGTCGCCCGCGAATTGATAGTGCGAAATGGCATCTTCCCACACGTGGTCGTGGTCGCGAGCAATGAGGGAGATCGTCTCCGGCACGCGGAGGCCGCGCCGGAGCAAGTAGACGAGCACGGCGATGGTGTGCGGCGGCTTGGCGACGAGGAGCGCGGTCGGCGGCCGGGCGGAGGCGAATAACGCGTCGAGCTTCACGCGCAGGTGGGGCGCGGTGCCTTGGTGGCGCACGACCAGAGCTTCGATGGGTTCCTCACCGGGCCGCAAGGCGAAGCCTTCGCGAAAGCCGGCTTCGCTGGCGAGATCGCCGGCGGCATCGGAGTTCGGCACGAGGAAGGCGATACGCCGGTGGCCTTTGGCGCGGAGCACGCCGGCGGCGTGGCGGCAGACCGAGCGGTAGTCGACATCGAGCGACGGCAACTTTACCGCGGGGTGGCACGAACCAAGCACGAGCGCGGGGATCGAGTGCGTCGCAAACCACTCCTGAAGCTCTTTGCCGAGCGAGAGGAGCACGCAGCACAGCACGTGGTTTTGACGCAGGAACGATTCGATTTTCCGTCGCTGTGCCGTGGCGCTCTGGGCCGGACACACGAGCAACTCGGTGGTGAAGCCTTGCTCGGCTAGGTGCGCGCGCATTTCACTGATGCCGTGGTAGGCGGTCAGCGTCATCTGGGAAATCGGTCGATGCGAGACGAGTACGACGAGACGGCTGCGCGGCGCGGCGGTGCGAGCGGAGGCAGCCAGCAGGCGGTTGCGGCGGCCCTGGCGGATATCGATCAGGCCGTCTTTCGCGAGTTGGTGGAGCGCCGTGCGGATCGTGGGCCGGCTCACCTGAAACATATCGCAGAGGCGGCGTTCGCTCGGGAGAAATTCCTGCCACACGTTTTCCCCGATGGCCTTGCGAATGGCGGACGCCGTCTGGCCGGAAAGCGAGAGGCGTCTGGGGATTTCGAGGATTCCGGGCTGGCTGCTCATATGGGGTTACCAGTGGAACGGTGTGGTTTCCCGCCGGGATGGGAACTTGATTCCGAAGGATGAAAACCCTGTCAGCTGTCCCGATTTGGTCCGCGGTGCCCACGCCCCTCACGTCCGACCTAAGGGTCGATGTGGCGTCGCTCGAGAAAATGGTGGCGGCCGCCGTCGCGGAGGGCGTGGAGGGATTGTTCGTCGCCGGCACCTGTGGCGAAGGGCCGTGGCTGCCGGATCGAGAGCGAGCGCGGCTGATGGAGGCGACGGTGCGCGCGGCGGCGGGGCGGTTGAAGATTGCGGCGCAGGTGTCGGACAACTCGGTGCCGCGCATTCTCGACAACGCCATGGTCGCGGCGGGGTGCGGCGTGGATTTTGCCATCATCGCAGCGCCGGCGACCTTGTTAAATGCGACGCCGGATCGCATCACGGCGCTGTTTACGGAAGCGTTGACACAGTGCCCGCTGCCGGTGGGGATTTACGATCTGGGCAAGCACCGCCCGATCATGATCCCGCAGGACCGGCTCAAGGAGCTCTACCTCCTGCCGCAGGTGAAGCTCGTGAAAGACAGTTCGGGTATGCCGGAGCGTCGCGCCGTCGCGCTCGCGGCGCTGGCGGAAAAACCTTCGTTGCGGTTGTTCAACGGGGACGAGTTTCGTTGCCTCGAGTATCTGGAAGCCGGTTACGACAGCTTTCTGTTCGGAGGTGCGGTGGCGATCGCGCCCCAACTCCGTATGATCGGCGAATTGTTTCGCGCGGGCCGACTCGACGAGGCGAGGGCCGTCGATGCCGACATGAAACGCGTGCTTTTCGATATCTACGGCGGCGAGAAGATCGCATGCTGGTTGACGGGCCTGAAGCACTACATGGTGGTGCGCGGCCTGTTTTCCACGTCGGCGAGTTTTCTCGGCTACCCGCTCACCGACGATTGCCGGGCGAAGATCGAAAGCTACGTGGCGGCGTCGGCCTGAGCAGGAAAGGTTGCGGGGCGGTCCTACCGGCAGTTCATCATTCTCTCTATGGCGACGACAACTGGACAGACGAAGGCGGGGCCACTGCGGTCGATTGTGACCGGTGGTGCGGCGAATATCGGGCGCGCGATCACGGAAGCGCTGCTGGCCGGAGGCGGTCGCGTGGCGATCGGGCAACGCACTATCGCGGCGGCCGCCGCGCTGGTGGAGCGCTACGGTGACCGCGTGATTCCGTTTCGCGTGGACGTGAGCGATCCGGCCGCGTGCCGGCGATTTGTCGATGCGGCGGCGGCGGCGCTCGGCGGGCTCGATGTGCTGGTGAACAACTCCGCGGTCACCGGAGCCTCGGCGATCGCGAAACTGGCGGACATCACGCCGGAGCATTTTGAAAACGTGGTGCGCGTGAATCTGGGCGGGGTGATCTTCTGCTCCCAGGCGGCCGTGCCTCACCTGAAGGCGGCAGGCGGCGGCGTGATTGTGCACATCTCTTCGGTGAACGCGTTGCGCCCGCAGATGGGAGCGCTGGTGTATGCGGCGACGAAGGCGGGGCTCACGTCGGTGACACAATCGATGGCGAAGGAGCTGGCGGCGGACGGCATTCGCGTCGTGGCGATCGCGCCGGGCGACATCGCGCTCGACCATGCGGCGGAGACCGACGCGGCGATTGCGGCGAAAGGTGCGGGCGGCGATGTCGTGAATCAGACGCCGCTTGGGCGAGGGCGCACGGTGGATATCGGGGAGACGGTGGCCTTTATCTGTTCGCCGGCGGCGCGGTTTGTCACCGGTGTCACGTGGGTCGTGGACGGCGGGTTACTCGCATGAGCGTGCGTTCAGATCGGCGCGAGCGTGCAGAGGGCGTCGCCTGTGCTCACCGAGCGCTGAACGCGCCACATGACGATGCGGCCGGAGCG
>CAMATV010000437.1 GCA_945861235.1 Opitutus sp. GAS368 | reverse complement strand
ATGATTTTTAGTAATTTTGCCCTTGAGCTCAATCCATCCCGGCTTGGCTCGTTCCCACCTTCACCATGTTGACCTCGATATTTCCTCGGTTTCGTCTCGCGCTGGCGTTCGCCTCGCTCGCGGTTGCTACCCCTTTTGCCCAGCAAGCGGCCTCGCCTTCGGCCACGACCGTCCCCGCTCAGCCGGTACCTTCTGCGGCTGTCGTGCTCTCACCCTTCGAGGTGAGTTCCGAACGCGACAACGGCTTCGCCGCCGCCAGTTCGCTCGCCGGTGGCCGTCTCGCGGGAGAGCTCCGGGACACGCCGGTGGCCTATTCCGTCATTACGCGCGATTTCATCGACGCTCTGGGTATCACGGATCTGCAGAGCGCGGCGGAGTGGACGACCAGCAGCACGCTCAATGTGGACAACGGCATGCAGAATTTTTTCGCCGCACCGATTAATTACACGACGCGCGGCACGGGTAATACGCGGCCGCAGCGGAATTTTTTCCCGCAGTATAATAACGGCGATAGTTTCAATCTCGAGCGCTACGACTTTGGCCGTGGGCCGAATTCGATTTTGTTCGGCAACGGCTCGCTCAGCGGCGTGAGTTCCTCGACGACTAAGCGGGCGCAGACCAACCGGCAGAGCGAGAGTGTGCAGCTCAGCGTCGGTTCGTGGCGCAATTACCGCGCGACGTTCGACCTGAACCAGCCGTTGAATGAGACGTTCGCCGTGCGCGCCTCGGCGGTGTGGGGCGATAGCAGCGGTTGGCGGCTCAAGGATTTCGACAAACGCAAAGCCGCGTTTCTCACCGCGACGTTCAAGCCTTACCGCAACACGGAGATTCGCGTCGAAGGCGAATACGGCAGCAACTCCCGCCAGTCTGGTTTTACCACGCTCGACGACCGCCTGTCGGGCTGGGACGGCAAGACGGTCTTCAACGCGCCGGCCGGGGCGACGACGCTGCCCGCGAACGCCAACGCGCTCGGCGTCGGCCGTCGCGGTGCCAACTACTACGTTTACGATCCGTTCTCCGGGGCCAACGCGATCATGAACTACCAGAATGATCCGATCACGCTGCCCGGCGGCAACAGCACGACCACGCCGCTCGCCGGTTTTGTGCAGGGCAGCCTGCCCTCGTTTGCGAGCGCGGGCGCGACGTTTCTGCATGCGGTGAATATTCCGGGCAACCGCTTTGGTACCGCCATCGCCAATTCTTTTTTTCGCCCGCCATCCGAGGAATTCACCATCTCGCCGGACGCACCGATCCTGTCACAGCGATTCAAGGACATCCAGTTTACGATCAACCAACGGCTCGGTAATTTCTACTTCGAGGTGGCCGCCGACCTGAACCGGTCGCGCGTGAAGATCAACGGCGAGCAGAACCGCAGCAGCAACGACACCTACATCGACATTAACCAAGTGCTTCCGAACGGGGCACCCAACCCGCATTTCAAACAAGCTTACGGCGACGGTTCACTGATGCGGGCGGACCGGAAGTTCGACTACAACAATGTGCGCGGCGCTGCCGCCTACGTGCTCGACACGCGCTGGGCGAAGTTCGCGTTCAATACTCTCGGTGGCATTAACCGCGGCGAGGAAGATCAGGACTACCGTTACCTGAGTGTCGCGCAGGGCGACGACCACCGCCAGTGGGGCTTCCTCGAATCGACCGTTTTGCAGACCGTCCGCATCCGCCGTTACTGGAACGATCTCAGCCGCCCGATCCCCGACCTCTCCCTCGGCACGATTAAATATGTCGATCCGAACACTCGGGTGACGAAGGACATTCAGCCCATCTGGGCGGTCAACATTGCGCGCCGCGATACGGAGCGGATCGATACCTCCAAGTTCAAATATGCGCTCGGATCGATCAATGCGAAGTTCTTCCAAGGCCGCTTCGTCGTGCTCGGTGCCGTGCGCAAGGACGACTATTTTTTCCAAACGGTGCAGCAGCTCGACAAGGGTGATTACCCGCTCAATTGGGACGGACTCACCCGCATTATGCGCTCGGGCCCGCCCCAGGATTTTGCGAGCCTCACCTACCGTCAGCGCGACGCCGGCGGCAACCCAGTGGGTCCGCCGCTGGAAGCCGCCATCCGTCCGCGCATCGCGCCCAACGGCGACCGCGATCCGCTGTATGCCAACGACCGTTTCAAGGATGACTACAACCCGAATCCCGTCCAAGGCAGCCAGATTACGCGGTCGGTGGGCTCGGTGCTGCACCTCGCGAGCTGGTTTAATCCGTCCATTAATTTTGCTGAAACGTTCAATCCGCCCGGCGGCATTGTGCGCATCGATGCGCGCCAACTTGAGCCGACCATTGCGACCGGTGTCGACTACGGCCTGCGCATGGAGCTCTTGCAGAACCGCCTGAATCTGAACTTCACCTACTACCAGACCAAGGAGATCAACGGGGCGATCTCGCAGGACGGGCCGAGCTTCTTCAACGCGCTCTATAACTCGAATGTCGTGGGGGACTTGAGTGCTGCCGGTGGCAACATCCGTGGCGCCGGTGCCCTGCCGGCGCAGTATCGTGATATCCGCACCCGCTCGGGCAACGGCTTTGAGTTCGAGGTAGTCTACAATCCGTCGCGGGCCTTTCGGCTCACCGGCAGTGTGAGCTTTCCCAAGGTGTATGAGTCGAACCTCTATCCCGACGTTAAGGCGTACATCGACAGAAATGCCGACCTCTTCAAACAGATTGCCAAGGACGCCGGCGTGCTCATCGACGCGAGCAACCGCGCGAGTGTGGACCTCACGATCCCGATCAATACGCGCTCCCCCGACGCGACCAATGCCACGAACGCTTACAATAATATCGTGGCGTTCCGCCAAAACATCGTCGACGGCAAGCGTCTTGCGCAGAACCAACCCATCGTGAACGTCTTTGCAGATTATACGTTGCAGCGCACGGTGCTCAAGGGTCTGCGCCTCGGCACGGGTGTGCGGTATCGCGGTAAACAAATTATTGGTTCACGCGCCTCCGATACCATCCCGAATCCTGCGAATCCGCTACTGTCGATCGACGACCCCACGGTTGACGCCTACACGGCCGTCTACACCCCGGAGGATTATTACATCGTGACCGCGACGATGAATTACACGTGGCGCTTCAAGAACCGCCGTGAGATCCAGGCCAATCTCGTGATCAACAATTTGCTCAACGACCGCGGTCCGCAGTATTCATCGATTGCGCAGACGGCGTCGGCGTTGCGGCCCAAGGGAGGAGACTACACGACTTCGGCGCGCGAGACCGTGCCGCTGACCTTTGCGTTGAAGCAGCCGATCAGCTACAATTTTCAACTGACGCTGAAGATGTAGGGCCGGGGAGCGTTGTCCGATTTGGACTGGGGAAGGTAGCCGCGAGCGCCAGCGAGTGGGCGTGGACCACTCGCTGGCGCTCGCGGCTACGAAAAGTCGGCGTGGACTAAGTCGGCGTGGACCACTTGCTGGCGCTCGCGGCTACGAAAAGTCGGCGTGGACTAAGTCGGCGCTGACCACTCGCTGGCGCTCGCGGCTACGAAAAAACGGTGGCGAGCCCCGTGACTACTTCACTGCGGCTGCGGGATCGAGGTAGACGCCTTTGAGGGGATGGTTGTCCAAGAGATTACCATACCACCCTTTCACTTCGGGTCGGCGGAGATTGTTGCGCGTGTAGAAATAGATCGGCGCGATGGGGCTCTCGGCGGCGATGATCTCCTCGCAGCGTTGGTA
>CAMATV010000436.1 GCA_945861235.1 Opitutus sp. GAS368 | reverse complement strand
GCGGAAGACTACACGCATCGCATCGGGCGCACGGGACGAGCGGGCCGCAAGGGCCAAGCGTTCACCTTTGTGAGCGGACAAGAGATCTACAAACTCCAGAGCATGGTGCGTTGGGCGAAGCTCGATATCCGGCGCGGCAAGATCCCGTCCATGGACGAAGTGGACGAGGCGCGCACGAGTGTGTTCTTCGAAAAGATCCGTGCGACGCTGGAAGAGAAAAAATTCAAGCCGCATGATCGGATGATCGACCGGCTCCTCGATCAGGGCTACGCGAGCACTGACATCTGTTCGGCCCTCATTAGTATGTTGCAGGGTGCGACGGGCGGGGCGCCGTCAGGACCGGCGAAGTCGTCTGCAGCGCCAGTGAAACCGGCTTTTGGCGGTGCGAGCGCCCCGAATCCGGTCGCGAAACCGGCCATGGCGGCGGCAACCGCGGTGCCCAAGAGTGCGAAGCCGGCGCCCGTGTGGGCGAAGCCGGTGGCTTATGTGAAACCGAAAGCGGTGCAGGCGGCTCCCCTCGCCGAAGTGGCGGAGCGGACGGAAGTGCCGGCGGTCAGCGCGGCTCCGGCGCCCGCGGCCCCGGATTTTGACGAGTCGGAGGAGGCGCCGGCGCGCAAATCCAAGTACGAACGTCCGGCCCGCACGGGACGCGAGCCGGGGATGAAAACGATTTTCCTCAACGTCGGCCGTAAGCAGTTGGTTACGCCGGCGGACATTGTGGGGAAAATTGCGGGGGTCACTCGCCTGCCGGCCAACGTCGTTGGCGCGATGGACATTCACCAACGGCACACGCTCGTGGATGTGGCGGAGGCCGAGGCGGAGCTGATCGTGCGCAAGCTCGGGCGGATTATGCTCAAAGGGGTTTCATTGGAGCCAGCGATGGCGGGGCCGGAACATGCGAAGGCCGCGGACTGAGCGAGAGCGGAGCGGCGGTTTTCCAACCGCCGTGGATGGGCGCTGGGGAAAGCGCTCCTCCGTTCGGAGTCGTCGCGAAAACGGGTGAGCAGCGTTGCAACGTTGCCGTGACAGCGGCCCGCGACCTTGACAGTGCGGGGCGTGCGCCACTATTGCCCTTAGTTCGTGGATGTCGCCCTTGATCAGTCGGTCTTGGTCTTAAACCGCCTCTGGCAGGCGGTAAATGTCATCGGCGCTCGGCGCGCTTTTGGACTTTTGGCGCGGGGCCATGCGCAAGTGGTGCATCACCACGACGACGATTTTCGGACGTATGCATTGCTGGATTGGATGGATTTCTCGGTCGCCAATCCGCCGCTGGTTCCCCTTGAGGCCGTGCACACGCCGAACCGCGTGATCCGGTTGCCGCGGGTGATCCTGCTCTCATTTTTCGACCGGCTGCCGTGCAAGGAATTGAAACTGACGCGCAACAATGTCTTCGAGCGGGACAAGATCACGTGTCAGTATTGCTCGCGCATTTTGCCCCGCGAACAGCTCAATTTGGATCACGTGATTCCGCGCGCCTATGGCGGGAAAACGACGTGGGAAAATATCGTGTGTTCGTGCATCAAGTGCAATTCGCGCAAGGCTAACCGCCTGCCGCACGAGGCGCACATGCGGTTGATCCGGAAGCCCGTGAAACCGAAGTGGCGCCCGGTGATCTCGCTCGTGCTCGGCAACCAGCAGCATCACGAAGTGTGGAAAGACTTTCTCGACGTCGCGTATTGGAACGTGGAGTTGGAGGAGTGAGGCGCGGCTCGCTGGAGCGAGCGGGCGCAGTTGAGCCGCGGAATATTCGGCGAGCGAGGGTCAGCGAGCTGAGGCGGAGTGAGCGTTCGCTCGGGGAAATTCCCACCTGAATTTACGACCAGACGTTGATGGGGCGGGCGCGGTCGCTTATGGAGAGGCGAGGATGTGTTCCGCGGTGCGGAAGGCGAGGGCCATGATGGTGAGCGCGGGGTTGAAGCCGCCGTTGGTGACGTGGAGCGAGCCGTCGCAGACGAAGAGGTGGTCGTGGCCGTGCACGCGGCCGAACGGATCCGTCACGCCGTCGCGGGGATCGGCGCTCATCCGGCACGTGCCCGCTTGGTGTTGGCCGGCGCTGAATTTCTTTTCTACGGGCCAGCTCCAGACGCGCTCGGCACCGCTGGCGCGCAGCCACTCCTCGGCGCGTGCGCGCATGAACTCAGCGGTGCGAACGGTCTCGGGGTGCGTCGTCCCGCTGAGGCGGGCGACGGGGAGGCCGAAGGTGTCGCGCACCGCGGGGTCGAGCGTGACGCGGGAATCGGGCGAGGGGATTTCCTGCACCGGACCGCGCACATCGATGCCGCGGCGGAAGAGGTCGCGCATGGCGCGTTTGTTGGCGAGCCCCCAGCGCGGCGTGTCGGGAGGCAGCGATTGTCGCCAAAAGATGAGCGGGAGTTTGACGAAGTCGTTGGCGAGCATCGCACCACCGATGATGCCGGGGTTGCCGTGATTAAATTGAGTCGTGGCGACGGAGACGCCGGGGCCGAGCAGGGACGGTTCGACGTCGGGCGGGAGGAGGCCGTAGGCGATGGGATAAGCGTGGCCTTGGACGTGGCGGCCGAGGTGGTCGCTGTGGTTGCCCAAGCCGTGGGGCTGAAGTGGAGACGCGGAGAGCAGCAGTAGGCGCGCGGACTCGATGGCGCCGCTGGAAACGATGATCGTCCGGGCGCGAGCGGTGCGGCGCTCCAGCGTCGCGGAGTCGGTCGTGGTCGGCGCGAAATATTCGACGCCGATGGCCTGGCCGGAGCCGTCAGTGAGAATCCGTGACGCGTGCGCGCGGGTGACGAGGGTGCAACGGCCGGAGGCGAGCGCTCGGGGGAGGAGGGTGTTGTGCGAACCATTTTTCGCGTCGGTGGGGCAGGCGAAGCCAATGCACTGGGCGCACTGGATACAGGCGCCGCGGCCGAGGTAGGGGCGGGTGTTGACGGCGAGCGGCGGAGTAAAGGTGCGCCAGCCGAGGCGATCGGCCCCGCGGGCAAGCCACTCGGCCGACGGCGAACGCGGGACGGGCGGCAGCGGGAAATCGCGGGCCCGCGGGGCATGGGTAGTGCCGGCGTGATCGCCGGCGACGCCGATTTCGTGCTCGGCGCGCTCGTAGAAGGGGGCGAGGTCAGCGTAGCCAATCGGCCAGTCAGCGAGGGAGCTGCCGTCGGGCACGCCGTAACGCGTGGCCATGCGGAAATCGTCGGAGTGAAAGCGCCACGCTTGCATGCCCCACACACGCGCACCGCCGCCGACGGTGAAGGCGTTGAGTTGATAGCGTGCGTCGTGGGGGAGCACGGTGTGTGGGGCGCCCGCTGCGTCGATAAAGACCCGCGGATGCCCGGCGGGGTCGGGTGTGGTGTGGTCGCCGTAGAGCGTCAGGCGATGGTTGCGGAGGTGGTCGCTGGGAATCTCGGAGTCGGCGAGGGCGCGACCGCGTTCGAGGAGCAGCACGCGGCGCCCGCCCTCGGCGAGCACCCCGGCTAAAATGCCGCCGGCGAGGCCGGCCCCGACGATGATGACGTCGTGGTCCGAGGTCATGGGGCCGCACGTTCTGGGGTGGTGCGGGGTGCGTATCCAAGCATACCCCACGAAGCAGCGTCGCGGTTGCCGCCGTTGGCGGGATCGGCGTAAAAACCTTCGTGGGCGAGCTCAACGAGGCGGTGGAACCACGTGAGGGCAGCAAGCGGGGGCGGCCAGGGGGTCATCGGTCGAGCGGCTGCGAGGTCGGCGAGGAGCGCGTCTTG
>CAMATV010000435.1 GCA_945861235.1 Opitutus sp. GAS368 | reverse complement strand
TCAAATGAAAGCATGGTGACTTGACCCCCTGCCTGGTCTTTGCCCCCTGCCTGGCCGCACGCACTCATGCCCACCCTCGCCCTTTCTGAGCTAGAAACCGTCGTCCTCCTTCATGGTCTAGGAGTCGGCGGTTGGACGATGCATCGCCTCGGCTCCGCGCTCACCCGCGACGGTTTTCACGTCGTCAACCTCTCCTACCCCTCCCGCACGGTGCTGCTCGAAACGCTGGCGCGCGACTGGTTGCCCGCCCAACTCGCCGCGCACGTCCCCGCCGCGTCGCCGCGCCTTCACTTCGTCACGCACTCGATGGGCGGCATGCTCGTGCGCGCCTGGCTCGGCCGACAATCCCGCACCGGCCCCGCCTTCCCCGCCAATCTCGGCCGGGTCGTCATGCTCGCCCCGCCCAACGCCGGCAGCGAAGCCGCCGAACGTCTCGGACGCTCCGGGCTGTTCCGCGCCTTGCTCGGACCCAATCTCTCGCTTCTCGGCACCGCGCCGCAGCATCTGCCCCAACGCCTCGGCCCTTGGCCCACCACCGCCGAACTTGGGATCATCGCCGGCAACCGCTCCGTGAACCCGTTGGCTTCGATCTGGGTGCCCAAACCCAACGATGGCCCGGTCAGCGTCGCGGCGACCCACCTCGCCGGCGCAACCACCCATCGCACCGTCCCGGCCTCGCACACCGGCATCCTTTTTCACTCCGCCACCGCCCGCGCCGTGAGCAAGTTTCTTCGCACCGGCCGCTTCGACTGAGCCGCCGCCTCCGGTCTGTTTGTCACCCATTGGGAAAGTCGGACGGTTGCCTGCCCTTGATGTTCATTGCCTGATGCGGAGCGATGAAGTGAGCCATCGTCGCCTGCGAGAAAACGCACGCCGAGTGCCACCCGCGCGAACGCGAGAGTTGAACTGCGCGCGCCCCTGCCTATGCTTCTGACCATGTCCTTAATCGAAATTCTCGACGAGCTGCCGCGCCTCACGCACGAAGAGCGCCGCCTGTTGTGCCGTCGCGCGCTGGCCATCGACGAGGCCGACGACATCGCGGCCCTAGAATACACCGCTGCCGAAGGTTTCGCGATGCTTGACCGGATGGAAGCGGAGGACGCTGCACGTGGCAAAAGCGGGTGAAGTTTGGATGGTCGACCTCGGTATGATCGCCAAAGTGCGTCCATGCCTGTTGCTCACGGACTATCCGGCTGACGACGAACTCGCGCTCGTCACGGTGTTGCCGCACACGACGGCGCTGCGCGGCCAGCGCTGGGAGCTGACGCTCCCGAAATCGTTCCTCAAGCCCGGCGCTTTTCACCTTCAGCAAGTGCAGTCTGTGTCGGTCTCCCGCTTGGAACGTCGCCTCGGCGTGCTCACGGCCGAGGAGTGGACAGCGGTGCAGAACCGTCTCGCCGACTTCCTCCGCCTATAGTCGGGTTATTCTTTTAGTCGCCATGTCCGCCGCCTGGCCGGAGCGATCAGCGAGGTCAGGGTTGACCAGACGGAGCCGCGGTCGGCGTTTGGGGCAACAAACGCCGCGTAGGGTGCCGGCCGCACACGCCGCTCGGCCAGTGGCAGGCGTTACGTTCAGCACGGCGGCAAGCCGATGAGCAACCTCGTCCTCACGCTCGCCGACCAAGCGGACGCGACCGACCTCGAGCGCTTCGGCGATTCGACGGGGCGGTTGGGCAACGTGTAGCCGGAGACTGGGGCTGATCCGTTGTTCTGGGGAAGTCGGACGGGGGTTTTAAGGGAAGTCGGACGGGTCAGTTTTTTAATGTTTAATGTTTGGGCATGCTGAGAGCTCTCATGCGGAAGAAGTGGGCGACACATTAACCATTAAAACCCGACCCTTTTTGCTTGATTCGGCGAGAGAGGGCAGGGGAAACGTTCATCGGCGGTGAGTCATGCGGGACGGTGCGGAAAAGGGAAAGCCCATCGGAGTGGCGTGGGATCGAAAATGACCTCGCGCTGCGCAACGGAAATATTGTTTTCTCGCGCGCCACGTTTTTATCCGTCCACCCCATGTCTAAATCCATTTGGTCGGTCCTCATCTTCCTTGGTCTCGTCGCGCCGGCCGGTCGCGCGGCGGATGCGGCCATGATGGAGTGGAAGGACGTCAAGGGCGGGACCTTCAAGGGCGAACCCGTCGAGGCGATGGGGCCGCTGGTGCTATTTCGGACGGGCGGGACGACCAGTAAATTTTTTCCGATGCGCACGCTGCCGCCGGAGGAGTGTGTGCGGTTCCACGAGGCGACGGCGGGCCGGCCGCCGCGGGCGCCGAAATGGAGTGAGGCGCAGGGCAAGGCTTCGAGCGAATTCATCGGACGCCTGATGCGCGTGGAGAGTGGCAAACTGAAGGAGGTGGACCTGACGAAGTTGCCCGAGCCAGAGTTGTTCATCGTGCTCTTTCGCTCGCGGCAGAGCGGTGGCTCCTGGCGGCTGTTCGACAACCTCGCGCCGTTTCTCAGTCGCATCCAACGGGTCTATCCGGGTCGCGTGGCGTCGGTGGTCATGAGCACGTGGGATTCCGGCTTCGATGCGAAGGCGCTGCCGTCCAACCGCGCCTGGAACATCGTCGATCCCAAAAAACAATCGGACATGAAGCACCTCTCGCGCTTCGTGCCGGGCGGCGGTTTTGTGATGATGTTGATGACACGCGAGGGCGTGCCGCTGTTTGGCGGACCGGCCAATGAGGTGGTTGATCTCATGCGCTTCGTGGACGGTGTGAGCAATATGCTCTGGCAGCTCAATCCGGCCAATCCGCGCACCGCGCGTGACCGGGCGCATTACCTCGGCGCGGTGCGGCCGCGGGAGTTTGCCCAGGGCCGGGCGGAGCCGCTGCTGTTGGCCGAAATGTTTCGGGTCGAAGGGCTGAGGCAAAACGGTATTGCGCGGATCGAGGCCAAGCTCGCGGTCGCAGCCGACGGCACGGTCGGCACCGTGGAACTGTTGCCCGGATCGGAAATGCCCGCCGCGGTGAAGGTACCGATCGCCGAGGCTATCCGAAAAATGAGTTTCTTTGTACCGGCGATCGAGAACGGTGTGCCGGTGCCGGGCAGTTACACTTACTCCATCAAAG
Organism: Opitutus sp. GAS368; assembly: GCA_945861235.1. Lineage (GTDB taxonomy): Bacteria > Verrucomicrobiota > Verrucomicrobiia > Opitutales > Opitutaceae > GAS368. Next base: position 646 of record CAMATV010000435.1, on the reverse strand, counting down.
TGGGTCCGCCCGACCCACAGCTGGCGGCGGACGCGGCGTGGATCAACGGTGAGGCGCGCGTCGATCTGCCCTTCAAGAGCTGGCTGGTGTTGAAAGCGATCCGCGTGCCGGAGCAGTCATTTTCCAAGGTCGCGAGCGTCGGCGCGGATGGCACGCTCATGATGCAGGCGGTCAAGGCGGGCACGGGCAAAGGTATCTCGAAGGCCTCGCAGTCGAATTCATTTAACAGCGATTGGTTTGAGGACACCGGTGGCGCCGGGACGGTGCAGCCGACGGCGGGAGAAAAACTCACGGTCGACGGCACCAAACTCACGTGGAAAAAAATGAATCCGGATGACGGACTCGTCGACTTCATGGATGGTGCCAGCAACGGCGACCTCGACTACTGCGTCGGCTACGCATGGACGGAAATCGAAGTCGCCAACGACACGGATGCGTGGCTGGGCATCGGCAGCGACGATGGCATGAAACTCTGGCTCAATGGCGAAATGGCGGTCGATCGGTGGATCGACCGGCCAAGTCGCCTCGACGATGACGTGGTGCCGTTGCGGCTGAAAAAGGGGAAGAATCAGTTTCTCCTCAAGATTCAGAATGTGAAAGGACAGTGGAGCTTTACGGCCCGGCTGCGGGTGCGCGGGAATTGATG
>CAMATV010000434.1 GCA_945861235.1 Opitutus sp. GAS368 | reverse complement strand
GGGTCGCGCGGCTCGGAGGCAGTGGCGTCGTTTTTCGCGGGTGCTGCGCAGACCACGCCGGGACGGAAATCGGCGCTATCGCAGAGTTCACATTCCTTGAGACCGGCGCGGGGATCGGGCATGCCGAGCTTTTGGCGGAGATCGATGAGCTCTTTCGCTTGGCCGCCGGTGAAGCGGTGCAAGCCGCCACCCAGGCCGGCGGCGATCCACACCGTGCGGCAGTAGGAATCGATGTTCTCCATCTTCCAATAGGCGTCCTCGACATCTTTGCCCCAGCAGATCACCCCGTGATTTTGCATGAGCACGGCTTGGTGGATTTTCCCAACCTCACCGACTTCGTCGGCGTTGGCGGGCGTGCCGGGCGTCTGGTATTTCGCGACGCCGATTTTGCCGAGAAAAACTTCCGCTTCGGGGATGAGACACGAGGGAATATTAACGTTGGCGATCGCGAAAGCGGTCGCATGCGGCGGATGCGCGTGCACGCACGACTTCGCCGCAGGTTGGCGCTTCATGATGCCGAAATGCGTCTTGGCCTCGCTCGTGCGCACACGGGTGCCGGCCAGCTGATTGGCGTCGAGGTCGACGAGGCACATGTCCTCGGGCTTCATGAAGCCCTTGCAGATGAGCGTCGGCGTGCAGATCGCGAGATTGTCACCGACCCGCACGGTGATGTTGCCGCCGTTGCCGTCGGTGTAATCGCGTTGCCAGAGGCGACGGCCCATCTCGCAGATGCGTTCCTTGATCACCTGAATCGCGGGCGAATTGAAAAAGCGCTCGATCTCAGCGGGCGTTTTCGGGTCGGAGCCGGGGGTCCACTTGAACTCGTAATCGGGAATGCTGGGCGCGGCGGATTTCTTGGGCGCGGCCGACGCGGCTCCCTTGGCTCCGGCGGTGGGAAGAATCGAAACGCGACTGTGCAGAACATCGCGCGCCGAGGGAGTGAGGATCGCGCCGGCGGGCGGCTGCAGACCTTGGCGGAGAAGTTCCTCGGCGTCGCGGGCGGTAATGACGGTAGACATGGGTGACGGAAGTTGAGCGTTGAGAGATGAGGGTTAAGAGCGCCGGAGCACGAATGGATCGAGCGATCTCAGACCGGCGGCGTGTAGAAAACCTGGTCGATCAGCGCGGCGTTAAACGCGTCGACGGGGGTGGGCTGATCGAACGGCGCAGTCGCCTCCGCCCCTTCGGTGAACGCGATCACGTGACCGACGCCGGCCCCCAGATTATCGTAGACGACGAGCGAGGAGCCTTTGGCGAGCGGGAGCATCGGCGCGCCGGCGAACTGCTCCTTGGAGAACGGCTGCACGAGGAGAAAGCGGCCGCCTTTGTAGGCGGGGTCTTGCTGGGAAAGGGTCACCCGACCGATGACGTGTCCGAGGCGCATCTCAGGCGGTCTCCTCTTCGTCGACGATGCCCAACACCATATTGCGCAGGGGCGATTGCGGATTCTTCACGTGGACGCGCGTGTGCGAACCATCGGTGGAGATGAGCACGCGTTGGTGCAGCCCGGCGCCTTGCGGGTCGATCGCGAGAAACGGCACACCCTCGTCGCGACCGTGCTCGTCGAGCGGCTGACAGATGATCGAGCGATGGCCGGTCATGCTGGGATGACCCACCGTCGCTACCACCACTCCATCTACGCGCGCGAGCATCATGGTTTAGTAGATGCGGAGGTTATCGACCATCACGCAGCGGCGCGTGCGCGTAAACGTCTCCGGCGTGGTGATACCCTCTCCAGTCGTGGTGGCGATGGAGTAGCTGAGGTAACCCTCGCCACCGAGGCCGAGGCCGGCGGTGCTGGGACCGTTCTTGACGAACAGCGTCGTGTCCAGCGCGCGCGCCATCTGGGTCATGCGCTCGACGTTGAGCGAGTGGATCACGCACGAGTGTTTGTAGCCGTGCTCGCTCTTGACCGCGGCAGCGATGGCGGCGTTGAAATCTTTTACCCGGACGATCGGGAGCATCGGCATCATCTGCTCCTCCAAGACGAACACGTGCTCGGCATCCGTCTCCGCGAAGAGCAACGGGCACTGCGCGGTCACGATCGCGCCCGCGTGTTGCGCGAGCACGGCGGCATCGGCGCCGACGAGTTGGCGGTTGAGCACGGCGTGCGAACAACCGCCGGCGTCCTTCGCATTCGTGAAAGCAAACGCGCTGAGTTTCGCGAGTTGCGACGCGGTGAGCTTGGCCGCACCAGCCGACGCCAGCTCGTTCATGAAACGGTCGGCCACATGCTCGAGCACGAAGACCTGTTTTTCACCGATGCAGAGCAGATTATTGTCGAACGCGGCGCCGGAAATGATGTCGGCGGCGGCCTTCGCTAAATTGCCGGTGCCATCGACGATAACGGGCGGATTGCCGGGGCCGGCACAGATGGCGCGTTTTCCGGAAGCCATCGCGGCCTTCACCACCATCGGTCCACCCGTGACGCAGAGGAGGCGAACGTGTTCGTCTTTCGTGAGCGCACCGAAAGTCTCGATCGTCGGTTTCTCGACAGTGCAGACAAGATTTTCGATCCCCAGCACGGCGAAAATGGCTTCATTGAACGTGCGGACCGCCAACGCCGCGGAGCGCGCACCACCGGGGTGTGGGTTGAAGACCACCGAGTTTCCGGCGGCGACAATGTTAATGACGTTTCCGCTCAACGTGGGAATCGAGTGCGTCACGGGCAGCACAGCACCAACGACGCCGAACGGCGCGTGCTCTTCCATCGTGATCCCGTGATCGCCGCTCATGCCGCGCGGCTGGAGCCACTCGACACCCGGCACGAGCTTCACAATTTCGAGCTTCGCGATCTTGTGTTCGAGTCGGCCGATCTTGGTCTCATCAAACTCGAACTTGCCCCATACCTTCGCGTTTCGAGTGCAGAGGTCTTTGACAATCTCGACGACTTTCGCGCGACCCGCGACGCCCTTGTTGCGGAGTTGCTCAAACGCGACCTGGGCAGCGGCGCAGGCTTCCTTCACGTCGTCAAATAAGCCGAAACGCGGACCGCGACTGCGCGGAGCGGAGGGAGCCGCAGAGAATTTCGGCTCGCTGGCGCTCGCCGCTACGGCAGGGGCACGGCCGAGGCCGCGCATGACGTCTTCCACAATCGTGCGAATGGCCTGCTCATCGAGTGGGTGATTGGCGCTCATCGTTCGGGACTGCGGTTACTTTTTAGCGGGATAAATTTTCTGATTTAGCACATCGACGGTATCGACGATGCCGACGACGACAGCGTCGACGGGCAGCGTTTTCATACCGCTGGCTTGGCGCGCGGAGCTGCCCTGACAAAACAGGACAACTTCGTCGAGTCCGGCACCCAAGGCGTCGACCGCGACGATGGTGTTCGCGCCGGGGCGGAGCTGCGCGGGATTGGCTTCATCCACGAGCAGCGGCCGCAACACGACGAGTTTACGACCCTTCATCGCCTCGTCCTTTTTGGTCGAGACGACGGAGCCGATGACGCGCGCGAGGAACATGGCTTATTTCTTCGCGGGCGTGGCAGCAGCGGCCTTGGGCAAAATGAGCGCGACGTCGTCGTGCGGGCGAGGGATGACCTGCACGCTGACGACTTCGCCGACGGCGCGGGCGGCCTGGGCACCGGCATCGGTGGCGGCTTTGACGGCGGCGACATCACCCGTGACGACGGCGGTGACGAGCGCGTTGCCGACCTGTTTCATGGGACCGACGAGCGTGACGTTGGCAGACTTGAGCATGGCGTCGACGCCGGTGACGAG
>CAMATV010000433.1 GCA_945861235.1 Opitutus sp. GAS368 | reverse complement strand
GTCTACGAGACCGTCGAGTCCTTCGCCATCGCGTTCGCCCAGATCGCGGCGAACAAGCTGCGCTCGGCCCTGACCGCACTCGGGGTAATCATCGGCATTGTGGCCGTAACGCTGATGGGCACCGCGATTCTCGGGATCGACGCCGGGGTGGAACAAAGCCTTTCCGGGTTTGGCGACGACGTGGTCTACGTGACCAAGTGGCCGTGGAAAGACACCAGTGACTGGTGGAATTTCCGCAATCGCCGCGACATTAACATCGAGCACGCGCAGCCGATCAACGACTGGATCGCCGACCATCCCCAGAGCCCGCTCAAACTGGCCGTGCCGGCGGTGAAATGGGGGGCCAGTGTCATGCGCGGCGAATACCGCGTAAACAATATCCGGATCGTCGGCAGCACCGCAGATCTCGGGCGTATCGTGCGCTCGGATATGAAAGAGGGCCGGTTCTTCTCCGATATCGAAAATCGTAGTGCCCGCAATGTCGTCGTCGTGGGCTTCGACGTCGCCGATGCCCTCTTTCCCAACGTATCACCGATCGGGAAAGAAATCCGTATCCGCAATCAACTGTACAACGTCGTCGGCGTGGCGGCACGACAGGGTAGCTTCCTGGGCCTGTTCAGCTGGGACTCGCAAGTCATTATGCCCCTCGCCGCCTTCGGACGCTCCTTTCCCGTTCGTTATGCCGACCCCGAAATTCGCGTGCAGATCGATCTGGAGCGGGCGGAAGAAGCCCGCGACGAGATTCGCGGCATTATGCGCCGCATGCGCGGACTGAGTCCGGAAAAGAAGGACGATTTTGAAATCAACAGCCAACAAGTGATCCGCGAGCAACTCGACCCCGTGAAGCGCGGTATCGCCATCGGCGGCCTTTTCATCACGGGCCTCGCCCTCTTCGTCGGTGCCATCGGCATCATGAACATCACCTATGTCAGCGTGAAAGAGCGCACCAAGGAGATCGGCACCCGGAAAGCACTCGGGGCGCGTCGCCGCACCATTCTCCTCCAGTTTCTCATCGAGGCCGTGAGCATTTGCGTACTCGGCGGCATGGGCGGACTCGCCATGGCCTGGGGCCTCTCCGCCATCGTGGGCGTGCTGATGCCGTCCTTCCCGCTCGTTTTTTCCCTCGGCCTCGTGCTCCTCGGCCTCGGAGTCTCGGTCTTCACCGGAATTTTCAGCGGCTTCGCGCCAGCCTGGCAGGCGAGTAAATTAGATCCCGTCGTCGCGTTGCGCTACGAATAACTCACCCGCGTCATGCTCATCGCCGAAATCTTCCGCCTCGCGTTTTCGTCGCTCGCCGCGAACAAGCTCCGCTCCAGCCTCACGGTGCTGGGGATCGCCGTCGGCGTGTTTTCTGTCATCGGCGTCATGACGTTTATCAACGGCATGCGCGGCTCGATCGAAAGCGGCCTGAACGTCCTCGGGGCAAATAGTTTTCAAATCAGCAAGTCCCCCGCGATCAGCTTTTCCGATTGGAACCGCTTCCGGAACCGGCGCGACGTCACCTACGCCATCGCCAACCGCTTTAAGGATTTGATGGGGGATGCGGCCAAAGTAAATCTGCAGATCGGCCGCAGTGGCCTGGTAGTGAGTTATCGCGACCGCCGCACAAATCCGAATGTGCGCCTCATGGGCACTGATGAGAATTACGTCACGGCGCTCAACTTCGACATCGTCGCCGGACGCAATCTCGGGGCCGACGATGTGGAATACGGGAGGCCCGTCTGCCTCCTCGGTTCAGATGTCGTCCTGAAGCTGTTCTCCGGCGAAGAAGCGCTCGGTCAAAGGGTCCGCATGAACGGCCAGAATTACACCGTCGTGGGCCTGCTCGCGCCGAAAGGAACGGCGTTTGGCGGAAATCCCGATGCCTTGGTGATCACGCCGATTTCACGGTTTCTTGCGGTTTACGGGCGCTCCATGCGCTCGATCAACCTGAACGTGCAGGCACCCAGTCAAGCCGAGCTCGCGGCCACCCAAGAGAAATCCGTTGGGATAATGCGTCTCGTGCGCGGACTGAGTCCGGAAGACCTCAATGACTTCGAGATTTTTTCAAACGAATCGCTGATCGATGCTTTCAATAAAATTGCCGACGTCGTTTCTGCGGGCGCCCTGATCATCAGTGCGATCGCGTTGCTCGCTTCGGGTGTAGGCGTCATGAATATTATGCTCGTGAGCGTGACGGAGCGCACCAAGGAGATCGGCATCCGCAAGAGCATCGGCGCAAAGAAACGCAGCATTCTCCTGCAATTTCTCGCCGAGGCCGTCGCGCTCTCGCTGATCGGCGGGATCGCCGGTGTCGCGGTGGGGGTGAGCGGGGGAAATGCTGCCGCCTACTTCATGAATACCGCGATTAATTTTCCGTGGATGTGGGCCGGCATCGGCCTCGCCGTGTGCGGCGGCATCGGCGTGATTTTTGGCCTCTACCCCGCGTGGAAAGCCGCGTCACTCGATCCGATCGAGGCGCTGCGTTACGAGTGAACGGATTTTCGATTTTAGAATTTCGTTCATGGGGAAAATCCGCAATCGAAACTCCGTCACCCGCGCCGAATTTCCGAGCCCTGGAAGCGGACCTGAATCCGGAAAACTTTCTTGATGCGGCACGTGATTAGGCCCGTGACGGCATCGAATTTCTCCGGCACTTCGATCCGGTGGATATCCACGACGGCATGAAATCCGCGCTCTGAAAATACGTCGATCAACATGGCCAAGGCGGTGGGGTCACCGAGGAGTAGTTCTTCGGTATTCACCAACGCCGCACCCGAGATAGCGTGGCGCTGCACAATTGGCAGAATTTTTTTTGCGATGAAACTAACGACCTGGCCAAAAAGTTCCGGCTGGCCGAATTCGTAGCTATCGAGCCGCTTCACCAGTTCCTGCCGGGCGTGGACGATAATTTCATTAGCCACGGGCACATGCCGCAGGCGGTCCACCGTCCGCGGGTCGAGTTCGAGGGTGCTTTGGTAGTTGAGCTCCTTGAGGATGTTTTGCTCGACCTCGTGCAGCGTGCCGTGCGCGTTGATGAAGTGATAATGGAAGGTTTCCTTGAGTGACTGCAGCGCGTCCCACGTCTGGTCCTTAAACACCCGGTAGCGCCGACGGGCGAGCCCCTCGTCATGGTCCGTCGGACGATCTTCCATCATTTCCCCGACCCCAGAACGAATCACCTCGTCGTTGTGCGCCCTCGTCTCCGTTCCACGCCTGAGCTGACGGGCGACCGACTCCTTTTCATCCACAAACAGCACCATGATGTGCACTGTAGGTTGACGAAAATGGATGCTTAGAGGGGAACCGTAAAACTCGCGACGCAGACCATGCATCTTCCCCACGAGGAGCTTTAAGCACTCAACCTGCACATGGGTGCGCGGGAATCCGTCGAGAATGGCGCCATCGTGATAATCGTTACGGAGCAGGCGACGCAGCAGCAGACCGACCACCTCTCGGTCCCCCACCATGTTACCGCCATCCTTGAGCGACTTGGCCTCGGGCGAATCGAGGAGCGCGCTGATGACGATCGGCGGGCACGTCAGACCGCGGGCCCGGGTAATGAACGCGGTGTTGGTCCCTTTGCCGGAGCCCGGAGCACCACCGAGGAGAATGATCTCTTTGGGAAACCGCAGGTTTTCCCGCCCGTACTCTTCCTCCAAGCGCTGCCAAACTGAACTAAAGATCAATTGCGCGTCCTTGATTTCGAGGTCGGTCAGCTTGGGAGCTGCCGGGGCAGAAGGTTG
>CAMATV010000432.1 GCA_945861235.1 Opitutus sp. GAS368 | reverse complement strand
CCGACAACGACCACCTCCGAGTTCAAGTCACCGCTGTTTCATTGCGAAAACACTACCGGCTCATCATCACACCGGACGCGATGCACCTCACCGGCCTCTTCCTCTACCCCGTCAAATCCTTCCGCGGTTGCGCCGTCTCCGCCGCTGATGTCGATGCCCTCGGCCTGGTCGGTGACCGCCGTTTTTTGGTGGTCGATGAAAACGGCGCGCACCTCACGCAGCGCCCGCTCCCGCGCATGGCGCTGATCTCGACCGCCCTCGACCCCACGCATCTCACCCTCTCCGCCGACGGCGCCGCCAGTGTTCGCATTCCCCGTCATTCGTCCCTCGACCCTTACCCCGCCACCCTGCGCACCGTATCCATTTGGCGGAGTCAGGGTCTGCTCGCCGAAGACTGCGGTCGCGACGTCTCCGCCTGGCTCTCCGCTTTCCTCGGTGTCACCTGCCACCTCGTCCGCATCGGCGAAAAATTCCGCCGCCCCGTCCTCGACCACCCGGCCTTCTCCTCCGCCCCAGCCAACACCCCGATCAGCGACGACCGCATCGTGTCAGCGGATCTCTTTAATTTCTCCGACGGCTATCCCTTCCTCGTCGCCAGCGAAGCCTCGCGCGCCCACCTCAACGACCGCCTCGTCTCCATCGGCGAAGAACCCGTTCCCATGGATCGCTTTCGCCCCAGCCTCGTCGTCAACGGTTGCCCCGCCTTCGCCGAAGACACGTGGTCGCGCCTGCGCATCGGCGCGATCACGTTTCGCACCGGCGGCCCCTGCGCCCGCTGCATCGTGACGACCACGGACCAAGTCACCGGCGAGCGCGGCCACGAGCCCCTCCGCACCCTCGCGAGTTACCGCCGCGACCCCACAGATTCAACGCGCATCAACTTCGCCCTCAATCTCACCCACGAGACAAAATCCGGCACGCTGCGGCTCGGCGATCCCGTCGAGCTCTTGTAAGGGAGACAACAGCCCCAGCCCGCGCCTGGTTCCCGCTCAACGTTTTCGCTTCGCCGCGATCACGCGAAGTTCCACCGCGGTGAGCTTGTCCTTGCCCCGACCGACCGCCTCTTTCGCTACAATCAGATCCTCCAACGAGATCACCCAGCAAACGCGCCCATCGATTTCGAATTTCTCCGCCGCACTCTTCAGGCGCGCAAAATCTCCGAGGCCGAGCACCGAAGTGAGAATATCCACTACCCCGACGTCGGTTTCAAGATAGAGGTTGTCTACCCGCTCACCCGGTTTCGGGAACTTCAGAAACGACAGCCGCTGCGGCGTCATGCGATGGCGGGGATTCCACTCGGCCAACGCCCGCCGTAACAGCTCAACATTCTCATCCGTCAGCACGGCGCAGATATCCAAATCGCGCGTCACCTGCGACGACCCGTGCGTCACCGCGGCATAGCCCCCGATCATGACAAACTCAAAACCCAAGTCCGTGAGCTTAGCGATCAGTTGGCTGAAGTCCGGCGTCATGGGCAGCTTTAGACTCCTGCAATTTCAAAATGAACCGCAACGCTCCATCGTGTTGACGCCACCGCTCGCCGACCGACAGCGCAAGGTTGGTATCGATCAAATCGAGATCGATTCCCGCCTGACGCGCCTCCTCGAACAATGCGGTTTCCGGCTCCATGCCTCAAACGAAGCGTTTTTGCGCCGCACGGCAAAGCGAAATCATCCGCCATCCCGCTCCATCAAACAAATCCGCCCCGGTGCGCCGCTTGCGGGGAACCGTGCCACGCGCCACCGCCCGCCACCCTCACCACCCGTCCCCGCCCACCCGCCCACGCTTCGCCTTGTGCCCCGCGCGATGTTTTTTCGTCTGGATCATCCGCACCTTCGCCCCACGCGATTTCGGCCGCGTCCGCCGCCGCTCTGCCTCGCGCTCATCCACGACCGCCGCTCGTGCCGCCCGCACCCGCGCCTCCAGTTTCGCGCACAACTCCGCCCACGCCACCTCGCGGTTCGCCGCCTGCGAACGCTCGCGTTGACACCTCACCTCGACCCCCGTCGGTCCGTGCCGCAGCCACACGGTGCTGCTGGTTTTGTTGATTTTCTGCCCGCCCGGCCCCGCCCCGCGCACAAACTTCTCCTCCACGTCCGCCGACCGCACCCCGAGGACCTTGAGCCTTTCTTCAATTTGGGTTGGTAAAGCCATCGGCGTCTCGTTTGTTCTTAGGGAAACTATTCTTCGCTGCCCGAGTCAAACGCCGCCGACTCCCTCCACTCTTTCTCCTCTCACTCTCACTTTCACTCTCACTTTCACTTTCCCCTCCCTCATGCTCAACGGTCCCGCTTGGTCCCAGAAACTCCGCGCTGAAATTGGCAAAGCCGTCATCGGTCAGGACGCCGCCGTCGAGCGGTTGCTCGTCGCCCTCCTCGCCAACGGTCACGTCCTCCTCGAGGGCATGCCCGGCCTCGCGAAGACGCTCCTCATCCGCTCCCTCGGCACCGCCCTCGGCGTCCACTTCGAACGCGTCCAGTTCACCCCCGACCTCCTCCCGAGCGACGTCACGGGCACCATGATCTTTCAGCCAAAGACTGGCGAGTTCACCCCCCACCGCGGCCCGATTTTCGCCAACCTCGTACTCGCCGACGAAATCAACCGCGCCCCCGCCAAGGTCCAATCCGCCCTCCTCGAAGCCATGCAGGAGCGGCAAGTGACCATCGGCGGGCAAACCATCCAACTGCCCAAGCCGTTTTTCGTGATGGCCACCCAAAACCCCGTCGAGCAAGAGGGCACGTACCCGCTCCCCGAGGCCCAGACGGACCGTTTCCTCTTCAAACTCATCGTCGATTACCCGACCGCCGAGGAAGAATCCCAAATGATGCAACGTTGGGGTCAGGTCACAAAACAACCCTCGCTCGTCGCTGCGTCCAGCGGCGAAGAACTGCTCGCCCTCCGCGCCGAGGTCGACCGCATTCACCTTTCGCCCGCAGTCCAGGGCTACATTCTCGCGCTCGTCCGCGGCACCCGTGCTCTGGCCGAAAAGGGCGGCTCCGGTAAACGCTACCTCAACTTCGGCGCCTCGCCCCGCGCCTCCCTCGCCCTCTACCAAGCCGGTCGCGCCCTCGCCTGGCTCCGCGGACTCGACTACCTCTCCCCATCCCTCGTGCAGGAACTCGCCCCCGACGTCCTCCGTCACCGCATCGGCCTCACCTACGAAGCCGAAGCCGAGGAAATCACTGCCGACAAAATCGTCGCCCAAGTCCTCGAGCGCACCCCCGTCCCCACGACCGCCTAATCGTTCTCTTTCCTCTTTCTCTTAATCTTCCTCCCCCTTCCCGTTTCGTCCCCACGACCGCCTAATCTTTCTCGTTCTCCTAATCGTTCTTCGTTCTCCCCGCCACCGCCTAATCGTTCTCCTTCCTCTTTCTCTTAATCTTTCTCCACGCAGCTCCCGCTCTCCCCCGTCCGCCCACCCTTTTGGCCCTCCTCTCACCAACTCCCGCTGCCTCCGCCGCCGCGCCCACCTCGTCGCCGCTCGCCCTCCTGCGCCAACTCGAATGGCGCGTCCGCCACGCCGTGGAAAACGTCCTCAGCGGCGAATATCGCTCTGCCTTTCGCGGCCGCGGCATGGAGTTCGACCAAGTCGTCAAATACGAGTTCGGCGACGACGTCCGCGACATCGATTGGAACGTCACCGCGCGCCTCGGCGAAGCCTACCGCAAGAAATTCGTCGAAGAGCGCGAGGTCACCTTGCTCGTCGTCTTCGAAGATTCCCCCTCACTC
>CAMATV010000431.1 GCA_945861235.1 Opitutus sp. GAS368 | reverse complement strand
GATACCAAACTCGTCATCAAGGGGTCCGACACCTTGGGCGCCAAGCTCGTCCCGACGCTCGCTGAAGAATACAAGGCGAAGCACCCCGGTGTTTCATTCGAGATCGCCGCCGAAGGCTCCACGACCGGCATTACCGCCGTCATCGATGGTACCGCCCAACTCGGCATGAGTTCGCGCCGGGCAAAACCGACCGAAATGTCGGCGGCGAGCGCCAAGGGAGTCACGCTCAAGCCCATCATCGTCGCCTACGACGCCATGGCCGTCGTCGTGAATGCCAATAGCCCGATCGCTAAGCTCTCCAAGAAACAGGTGGAGCAGATCTTCGCCGGTGACATCACGGATTGGTCCGCGGTGGGCGGTAAGCCCGGCAAGATTTCGATCTATACGCGCAACACGTCGTCCGGCACTTATACCGACTGGAAGGATCTCGCGATGAACAAACGCGACTACGCCAAGTCCTCGCAGAAGATGGCGGGCAACGAGCAGATCGCGGCCGAGACGGCCAAGAATCCGTCGGGCATCGGTTACGTGGGGCTCGCCTATATCCAAGCCGAGGGAATCAAGGTCGTCGCCATCGACGGGGTCCTCCCGACGAAGAAAACGGTGCAGGACAAGTCTTATCTCTACGCGCGGCCGACGTTCTACTACACCAACGGTGAGGCCTCTGGTGAGGCCGCGAAGTTTCTCGAATTTACCCTCAGTGATGCTGGTCAGAAGATTGCCGAGAAGATCGGCTTTGTCTCGATCCGCTGAGGTTCAATTTCAGCAATGAGTGCACAGCGCGCCGGATTTCCGGCGCGCTTTTTTTGGTTCGTGAGACGGAGGCCCGTCGGACCGTGACGAGGAAAACGGCTCCTCGCGGTACTCAGGGGACTCGAAGGCGGCGTGGTCCGTTGCCCCGAAGGAGCGGGAGTCACCGGAAGCAATCCACTGAAAACAGCGACGAGCCGGACTCGCCCCCGGCGGTCACCACGAGGCCGGACGCCGCGTAGGTTGGAATTCCCCGCCGCCCAATGGTAAATCGAGCTTGCGCAGCGCTCCACCGAGGAGAATCCGCCGCTGTTCCGGAGACAATCCCGGTTCGAACACGGCCACGCGGTAGTCGTGGTAGCCTTCCGTGTTTTCGCGCTGGGCATTATAGCGGATCACGCCGTCGAGCGCCTCGTTAATCTGCTGGGGAGTCGCGCCCTTGCCGAGGACGCGGCCGACGTCGCCGCGCAACTCTTCGATCACGCGACTGAACTCTTCCTGACGCTGCCGGTGCTCCTCGCCGACCTCGTTGATCCGCGTCGTGATCTTCGCGAGTAAGGGATCGTTCTGGGCCGGGCGGCGGCGGCCAGCGCCGGCGCGTGGCACCAGGCGCACTTTTACCCCTTGGGCATCGATGGTCGTGGCAAACGCGACCGGGTAGTCGGCCGGCACCTCGGCGGTGATGGCGTCGATTTTTTCACGAGTCGCTTTCTGCAGCGCGGTGCGGGCTTCGACGATGATCATGGTTTGTTGCGTCAGCATGGGCGTCAGCGGCGACTGCGGCGGCTTCGGCGACATGCTGGGGTGTTGAACGAGGCCGTCGCGAATGTCATCAGCCAGAATTTCCAGCTGTGCCAAGGCCGGTGCCTGCCGCTCGGCGAGTGCCCTAATGGCGGCGTTGCGGAGGAAGGCAAAGGTGGCTCTGTCATGAGTCGAGATGACGTCGAAGAGCTCTTTCTTGAGCGTCGATTTCTTGGTCTCATACGCGGCGACCTTGGCGGCGATTTCCGCCGGCACGTCATCCGGCAGACGGACGCGGGTGAGTCCCGGAGAGAAAAATAAATACGGCTGGCGGGCGGAAGCGGCGACGGCGTCATCGGCTCCGGACGTGATCTCAATGGCGATCTCCCGCAGGAGGAGGCGCTGCGCGGGGGCGAGGCCCGCTTGGTAAAAGGCACTGGCGCGCATGACGGCGCCGATTTCCACCGGGGAGTCGCCGCGGAGATTGCGCTGACCGAGACGCCATTCGCGGAGGGCGCTCCAGTCGTTTTCTCCGGTGGCCAGTTCGCTCCGGATTTGTTCCGCCGTGGCTTCGAGTTCGGCGAGGCGCGGGGTTTGGCGTTGGGCGAGCCGCGTGAGGGCGGTGCGCCGCGTCGCGGGTTCGGCGTCGCGGACCAAGGCGAGTTCCATCTGGAGTTCCTCGAGCAAGGCGTCGCGCGCAACCCGATAGGTGTCGAGTTTTTGCCGCTGCTTGGCGTCGAGAGTGTTGCCGGTCAGCCGCGTGCTGAGCACGGCGTAAAACGGCTCGGTTAAGTAGGCGGCAAGTTCTGCGGGTGGAGCGATCGTCTGACCCGAGGAGGCGGCGAGCCGAGAAACGGGCCGATCCAGCGGCGGGGGATTAATCGGAAAAAAGATGGGGGCCGGTGTGGCGATCGGCGCGCCTGCGTCCCTTTCCGAGGGTGAATTGCGGGGGGGATCGAACTGTGCGTGGCAGGGGGGAACGCTTGCGAGGCCGCTGAACAGGCAGACGAGCGCCCGCGTGTAGGAGAGGGGGGCGAGCGGGACGCGGTTGACGGGCATAGAGAAAGGGCGACGAGGGTAACGGAGGGCGCGCCGCCGGGATCGTCGCCGGCCATGCGAGCGAAGCGGAGGACGGTTTCAATGCAAAACGGGAGATTTTAAGGGGAGTGAGCCTCTCCCGGTTGACGTAGACATGAAAATGCCTGCAACGAAAGTGGGAGGGCCCTCAGTCCCGCTGCTGTTTTTTTCAGGGTCTGAAGTCCCGGCCATTTTCTCTGCCCCACGGTCAGCGATGAGCCCACGGTCAGAAACGCGCCCGAGGTGAAGTTTCTTGGCCTAACCCCAGTGTCACGGGATTGTAACAGCACGTCGCTTGACGATGCGTGGCGCCCTTGGCGTGTTCGTGGCTGAAAGTATGAGCGAGCCAACACCCACCGCGGCTCCCGCCGCACCCTCCGGATTCGCGATCCAAAAAAAGCGGCTGCGCCTACTCGGGTTAACGGTGGATGATACGATCAAAGCCTTTTTCGGGGGCAATGCGATCGTGGCTATCGTAGTACTGACCCTCATCACCTTTTTCCTGATGCGGGAGGGGCTCGGTTTTTTTGCTCAAAACAATCAGAGTCTGCAGGTTTACCGACAAGCTGGGCTGGAGTATGTGGATTTCATCCGCGCACAGGTGGACGACCACACCGCCCTCACCCGCTATCTTTCCGATTTGCGGCTGCGGCAGCTCACCGCGTGGACCGAAGGACGGAAGCTGTCGCTCGACGAGGCCAACGCGGCGCTCGCGAAGTTTGACGAATTTTCCGATACGTTTTCTGGCACAGTCGATCCGGTGCGGAGCCTATTGTCGGACCTCACCGAGCAAGCGACTGCAATCAAAACCAAGTTCATTGTTACCGGAGACAAAAAAGAAGAGCGTGCGCAGTTGCTGGCGGAAGGTAAAACCGCCGAGGCGGCCGGAGTCAAAATCGAGGAAACGGATTTTGCGGCGGAGTTAAAGCCGCTGCTGGCGACGCTGCCGGCTTTCAAGGAGGCCAATCGGGAGTTTAGGCGAGCCTTGACAGCGAGTCTGGAGCGAGCGCCCGTGCTGCCGACGCCGGAACTCGTCGCGCGGATGGAGCGCCTGAAACAATTGACGCAAGACTACCGCGCGAGTTTGCCGGCCGTCGAGCGCAGCTTGGAGACGTGGGACTACACGCTGCCCATTCCCGCGTGGAAGACCGTATCGTCATTTG
>CAMATV010000430.1 GCA_945861235.1 Opitutus sp. GAS368 | reverse complement strand
ACGACGACACTCGGCACGCGGAGCACGGCGGTGCGCTGTTCGCGTACCCACTTTGCGCCGAAATCCTGCGTGGCGCGGGGATGCGGGTGTTCCCGCCAGTTGTCCGGTACCCGCGAGGGCCGCTCGATCAGGCTTTCCGGGATTTCCGCCGACAACACCTCCCAAGGTGCGCCGACCAGTTTGGTGCCATTGAGGGCGTTCACGATAAGCTCAAGTGCGGCGAGTGATCGCGAATCGGAGCAATAGACCACCGTGACGCCGACGGGACTCCAACGTGCCCCGTATTTGCGGGCGCTCTCGCCCGAAAACGCGGTCGCCGCATGACGGTCCGCGACGAGGCGCCAGACGACGACACTGCTCACGAAGGAATGCCGTGCTCGATGCGCCCGATCAAATCCTCCACTTCGCGGGCGCCCTGCTCCGTGCGGGCAAAGGACCATGGCGACCGCCAGCCGAGGGCCGGGAGCTCCGCATTGAGCCACTCGCGGGTGTTCTCGTGCGTGCCGAAGAGGGCCTTGGCTTGATCGTAGAGGCGCATCACACGCACGGCCCGCTCGCCCTCGGGTAGGCTCAGCCGCGCCTTATTCGCGACACGCCGAGCATAGGTGCGCGGCGGGATGTGCACGAGTTGCGCCAGCTCATCGACAGTGAACCCAGTCTCGCGCCCGAAGGCGACCAAATCGGTAACCGGCACGCCTTGCTCGACGCGGGAGGCGTTTTCCTTGTGGTCGGCCAGCGGGTAGGGCTTCGGCTTGGCGGCGGACTTTTTCTTCATGCCGCTCACTGTGGCCCCCGGGCCCGCCTCGGCAAGCTGTAAATGCCAAGTGGCAGTAGTCTCACTGCCACTTGGCGGGAGTGCCTCAGCCCAGTACCTCGGCCAGTTTGGCGATGTCTTTGCCGCCGCCCATGGCGAAGTCGGGCTTGCCGCCGCCTTTGCCGCCAATGGCGGTGCTCAGACCTTGGATGATTTTTCCGGCTTGGTGGCCGGCCTTGATCGCGGCAGGAGAGCAGAAGGCGACGAGGCTGGCTTTTTCGCCGAGGGCGGCGCCGAGTTGCACGACGCCTTCGCCGACTTTGGCGAGCACCTGCGATCCGAGGCTGCGCAGGACTTCTTGGTCCGAGACGTTGACGACGGCGGAGACGAATTTCAGGCCGTCGCGGGTCGTCGCTTTGGCTGCGAGTTCGTCGGCGAGACCGGCGAGGGCGCGCTGTTGGAAAATCTTCAGCTGCTTCTCGGTTTCTTTTTGGTGAGCTAAGAGGGCTTCGAGTTTTTTGACGACATCGCTCGTGCCACCGCCGAGGTGGGCGCTGACGGCGGCGAGGGCGGCTTCTTTGTGTGCAACGAAGTCGAATGCGGGCTGACCGGCGACGGCTTCGATGCGACGGGTGCCGGCGGCGATGGCCATCTCGGCGACGATTTTGATGAGGCCGATTTCGCCGGCGGTGCTGACGTGGGTGCCGCCGCAGAGCTCGCGGCTGTAACCGCCGATATCGACGACGCGGACGAACTTGCCGTATTTGTCGCCGAAGAACGCGAGGGTTCCTTCGGGTTTCTGGTCGAACTCAGTCTCGTAGGATTCGACCTTGGCGTTGTCGATGACCTTGGCGTTGACGAGCTGCTCGACCTCGAGGAGCTGGGCGTGCGTGACGGCTTCGAAGTGCGAGAAATCGAAGCGCATGCGGTCGGCGGTCTTCGAGGTGCCGGCTTGGCGAACGTGGGTGCCGAGGACTTTGCGGAGCGCCCAATGGATCAAGTGCGCGGCGGAGTGATGACGGTTGATGGCGCGGCGGCGGGCCACGTCCACGCTGAGCGTGGACGCGGAGTTTAAGGCGGGAAGTTGATGATTAAGTTCGGCGGAAATCTTGTGCAGGTGGCGGCCGGCTTTGTCCTTTACGCAATCGGTGATCGTGAGCAGCTGGCCGTTGATGAGCGCGGTGCCGATATCGCCGCTCTGGCCGCCCATCTCCGCGTAGAACGGAGTCTGGTCGAAAACAACAAAGGTGTCGGTGTCGGCCGTGATGACGTCGATGAGCGTCGCGGAGGAATGGGTCAGTTCGTATCCGAGGAACGTGGTCGGTTGGAGATCGGCCGCGGCATCGCCCTCGGTGGCGGCGACAACAATCGTTTTTTTGGTGGAGGCCTGGCCGCGTTTGCGCTGCTCGTCCATGAGGCGCTCAAATTCGACGGCGTCGACGGTGAGTCCGCGCTCGGTCGCGAGGAGCTGCGTCATATCGAGCGGGAAGCCGTAGGTGTCGTAGAGTTCGAAGGCGGTAGCTCCGGTGACGGAGCCTGCGGTCGCGGCTTTGGTGAAGATGGCGAGACCACGATCGAGCGTGCGGCCGAAGCTCTCCTCTTCGCCGCGGATGACGCGGCGCACGATTTCTTGGCGCTCTTCTAGCTCGGGGAAGACGCTGCCCAGCGACTCGACGACGGGGGCGACGAGTTGTTCGAAGAAGCCAGTTGGGAGGCCGAGTTTTTTTCCGTAGAGGATCCCGCGGCGGAGGATGCGGCGGATGACGTAATTGCGGCCTTCGTTACTCGGGAGAATCCCGTCGGCGACGGCGCAGGAGACGCAGCGCGCGTGGTCGGCGAGGACGCGGAAGGCGACGTCGGTTTGCTCCTGCTCGGTCAGCCCCTCGCGCTTAGTGGGGACGGTGCGGGTGTAGGTTTTGCCGGAGAGGGCGGTGATTCTTGCGAAGAGCGGGGCGAAGACATCGGCTTCGTAGTTCGAGGGCTCGGCGGTGAAATCGGTGAAGCCTTTCGAGACAGCGTAAATACCGGCGACGCGTTCGAAGCCCATGCCGGTGTCGACGTGTTTGGCGGCGAGCGGGGAAAAGGTGCCGTCGGCGTTGGCGTTAAATTGGATGAAGACGTGATTCCAGATTTCGATGCAGCGGGGCGAGGAACTGTTCACACCCTTGCGGCCTTCGATTTCGTCGTCGGAGGGAAGGAGGTTAAAGTGGATTTCCGAGCACGGGCCGCAGGGACCAGTGTCGCCCATCATCCAGAAATTATCCTTCTTGTTGCCATGGACGATGTGGATTTTTGGATCGAGGCCGGCGGCGGTAAAAATCTTGGCCCAGATGTCGTAGGCTTCCTGGTCGAACTCGGAGGGGTCACCCTTGGATTTGTCGGGTGAGTAGACGGTGGCGAAGAGGCGTTTGGCGGGGATGCCCCAGACTTTGGTGATGAGTTCCCAGCCCCAGTTGACGGACTCCCTTTTGAAGTAGTCGCCGAAGGACCAGTTGCCGAGCATCTCGAAGAGAGTGTGGTGGTAAGTATCGAAGCCGACGTCCTCGAGGTCGTTGTGTTTGCCGCCGGCGCGAATGCATTTCTGGGTGTCGGCGGCGCGGGTGTCTTTGGCGGGGCGGACGCCGGCCCATTTGGACACGTCGGGAGCGCGGTCGCCGAGGAAGATGGGCACGAATTGGTTCATGCCGGCGTTCGTGAAGAGCAGTCCGGGCGAGTCCGGCAGGAGGGAAGACGACGGGACGATCGTGTGGCCCTGCGAGGCGAAGAAATCGAGGAAGGACTGGCGGATTTGCGCGGAGGTCATGCGAAGGAGGGCAGCAGAGAGGAGGCGGGAGGCGTAATCAAGACGGTGAAAAATGAAAAATGAGCCGGGAGAAATACCGAACCGCGGCGGCGCAAGGCGAGGGAGAATTTCGTGGGTGGAGCGGGTGGCCACAGTGCGAGGAAGCAGCCACCCGGGGTTCTCTTCGTCGTCGCTCGCTC
>CAMATV010000429.1 GCA_945861235.1 Opitutus sp. GAS368 | reverse complement strand
GTTAATCCGTGCTATCCGTGGTCAAAAACTCCGTCCACGCGCGCCGACCTCAATCCCTCGTCACATCCCTTTCGTCCGATACGATCGGGAATGCCCCGTGCTCGGCACCGCGATCGTGTAACTCTTTCCGTCCGGTGCGACCGTCAGCTTGATCACGTTCGCCGGGCACTTCGCCGCTGCGGCTCCAACCAAGTTGCCGCGATTCGCAATAAATTCCGCCGCGACGTTGTCCGCCGGCGACTTGAAACTCTCGTGCAGCTGATAGGTCGCCTGCACCGACTTCGCCGACTTGATGGCCGCGAAGCTCGCCGCCTCGCCGCCCTTTTGCGGGCCGTTGTTCATCACCACCACCGTCGGCTCCAAACTCTGCACGAGGATCGGATTATTGCTCACGCCGAGCCCGTGGTGGTTCGTTTGATAAACATCCACCACGCCCGCGAGATTCACCGGCGACACGAGTTTCTCTTCGAGATTCCACGTCAAATCGCCGCCGTCAAAAAAGCGAAACGCGCCAAACGACAGCAAGAAAACCGCACTGTTCGCGTTGTCACTCGTGTCGACCGGTTTCGCCGCACCACTGCCCGCCAGCGGATTTTTCACCTTCGCCTGAGCTGCGGTCGGTTCGATAAATTTTTGATCCGCCGCGAGACAACGCAGTTCGATCTTCGGCGCACCGGCGCCACCCGACTTCAGCGGGATACTCACCCCCGGAGCCAGCGACTCACGCTTCGCCGCGATTTCTTTCCAGCCCTTGATCTGCACCTGAAACGACGACTGCGCGCGGCCATCCGGATCGCCGGCCGGAATCGCCCGCTGGAAAATGGTGCCAAACGGCAACACCTGCGCCACCTCCGCCCCGCCGCCGAAATGATCCCCGTGAAAATGCGTCAGCAGCACGTAATCGATTTTCGCCAACCCCGCCGCCTTCGCCGCTTCGATGATCCGACCGGGATCGCGTCCACCCGGATTTCCCGTGTCGATCAGCACCGCTTCACCGGCCGGCGTCACCATCAACGTCGAGCCTCCCCCTTCGGAATCGACCCAGTAAATATCCAGCGTCTTGGTTTTTTGGTCGGCGCGAGCCGGCACGAGAGCAGCCAGCGCACACGCACCAGCCACGAGGAGGGGTCGTTTTGTTTTCATAGGATAGTAAGCAGGGTGGTCTCCGCTCGGACCGTTCGGCACTCGGGTGTGCGCATTTCAAAATGGGCCGGCCACCGACCCACTTCACTTCGAGTAAAACGCGTTGATCTTGTCCGCCACGTCGCGGAACCCGATGTCCTCACTGTAGATTTCCTTAAACTCCCCGATCGCTGCGTCCGCCTTGCCCATCAGTTCGAAGCACACGCCGAGTTCGTAGATCACGTCCTTCTTGGTGTCGTCCATTTGCGCCAGCTCTTTCTTCGCCGTGGTGAGCTGGGCGATCGCGAGATCGAAAAGCTTCTTCGCCTTAAAGCACCGCCCGAGACCGACCAACGATGCGACGCGCACCTGCGGCCCCTTCTGTGCCTGCTGAAATTGGCCGATCGCGCTGTCCGTCTGTCCGAGCTCCAGCAGCAACCCGCCGAGCTTGTAGCGCGCCTCGTAGTCATTCGGGTAACGCTCCACGTAACGCTTCGACTCGGTGAGCTTGAAGTCCGCGAGTTCCGCCCGCGCCGCGTCCATCTTGGCTTTCGCCGCCGGATCATGCGGTGCCGCCGCCATCGCGGCCTCCGCCGCTTTCAGGTGTTTCTCGATGACCGTCGTCGCGAGTTCAGTCTCCTGCTTCTCCAGTGCCGAGTCCGCGCCGCCGCCCGGCACTTGGCGCGCCTTGCGCACCCACACCAAGGTTTCCTCCAAATTGCCGAGCTTTTGGTAGGTCTGCGCAATCGTTCGGTAGTGGTTGAGGTTGGCCGGTTCCTTCGCGACGAGCGCGAGCGCCTCTTCCAGCAAACGCTGCGTCATGTCCCCGGAAGCGACGACCTTCGCCGCTTGTTCCAGCATCACGGCCTGAGCCTCGTCCTTGAGTTTGTCGCGGAAAGAACCCTGCCCCTCCCAATTTCCCTTCGTCATCGTTTGCGCGATCGACGCCTTGCGCATGAGCGTTTGCGCATCTGCGTCCATCGGCTTCGCCGTCAAAATTTCATCCGCGACCTTGAGCGCATCCGCGGGTTTTCCCGCCGCCAGCCACGCTTCGCCCAGCGCGATGAGATTGGCGCGATTGCCCGGCTCCAACTCGCGCACCGCGTCGAGCGCAAAGGCCACCGTTTCAAGCAAACCCAACCCGCCCGCCGCCTCCGCCATCATTCTAAGCGCCGCGACATTGTTCGGATCCTTGGCGAGCAACCCTTCAGCAGATTCCAGCTGTTTCGCGGGATCTTTCTTCCCGCCACCGAACATAAACGGCGCACTGGAAATTCCGCTCAGTGTTTTCGACAGAAAACCACCCTTGCCCTTCACCTGCTTGAGCTGCGCCACCCGCTGGAGTTTGCGCACCGGCAGGCAGCCTGGAGCCACCTTCAATACCTGCGCGGTGACCTCGAGCGTGTAGTCGAGATTGCCGCGATCAATCGCCACGCGGGCATTTTCGATCAGCTTCTGGTGGCGGGGGTCGAGCGAGGTGACGGAAACTTCGGGCATAAAGAAGCGCAGCGAAGTCTCCGCATCCGTCGCGGTCAACGCCAGACTCCGGCGGCGCTGCGGACGCACCCGCGCAGAATAGTTACAGCACCGTCAGCTCTCTCCGCACCGCCGCCTCGATCCGCGCCAAACCACCGCGCACCACCGCATCGGTCGGACCCTCGACGAGCAATCGCAGTTTCGCCTCGGTCCCGGAGTAACGCACCAGCACCCGCCCTTGCGCGCCGAGTTCGGCCTCGAGCGCAGCGATCGCCGCCATCACCGCCGACAGCGACTCCAGCGGCGGCTTCTCCCGCACCGCGAGCGCCGCCGTCCGCTGCGGAAATTTAGTCATCACCCGCCGCAATGCCGACAGCGGTTGGCCGGTCGCCAACATCACCTCGATGACCATCAAGGCCGCCACCAACCCATCCCCCGTCGGCGAAACGTTTGCGCAGATAATATGTCCGCTGGACTCGCCTCCGAGCGTCGCGCCTTCGGCCACCATCCGCGCGATCACGTAGCGATCGCCCACCGACGTGCGCACCACCCGACCACCGGCCGCCATCAGCGCCGCATCGACCCCGAGATTACTCTGCACTGTCACGACGAGCGTGTTCTTCGCCAACCGCCCCAACGACAGCGCGTGCGTTGCGAGGATCGTCAAAATCTCGTCGCCATCCAGCACGTCTCCGCGCTCATCGCACAAAACGCACCGATCCCCGTCGCCATCATGCGCGATGCCCAACCGGGCACCCGTCACGCGCACTTTTTGCGCGAGCGGTTCAGGATGTTCGCTGCCCACACCGGCATTGATGTTCGTCCCATCCGGCGCGTCGCCGATTCCAATCACCTCCGCACCTAATCCCCGCAACACCACCGGGCTGGTCCCGCACGTCGCACCATTCGCCGTATCCAGAACCACCCGCCATCCCGCGAGCACACCCACCGGCAGCAACGCCTGCGCCGCTACAATGTAGCCCGCCACCGCCCGGTTTTCTGCCACCCCTTCACCTGCCCCCTCCGGGATGGGCGCGCCGAGGTGGCTCTCGATGATCGCCTCTTCCTCGTCGGTCAATTTCACGCCGCTCGCGCCGAAAAATTTAATGCCATTGTCCGCCGCCGGATTGTGCGAGGCCGT
>CAMATV010000428.1 GCA_945861235.1 Opitutus sp. GAS368 | reverse complement strand
AGATTGTAGCGCCAGAGATATTTGTTGTTGGGATCGAGTTCGACGTAGCTCGGGTTGGGCGCGCTGCTCTGCTGGTAGGAGGCGCTGAGGACGATGAGGCGGTGCATCGATTTGATGGACCATTGATTTTCGACGAAGGTGGCGGAGAGCCAGTCGAGGAGTTCGGGGTGAGTCGGGGCCGACGACATATTACCGAGGTCGTCGGGCGTATCCACAAATCCGGTGCCCCAGTGCTGTTGCCAGAGGCGGTTCATCATGACGCGGGCGGTCAGGGGATTCTTCGGGTCGATGATGGCTTGGGCGAGTTGGAGGCGGCCGGAACCTTGGTTCCACACCGGACGTTTCTTGGGATCGGTGGAGAGGATTTCGAGGAAACGGCGCGGGACGTTGTCGCCTTTGTTGGCGTTTTCTCCGCGGAGGAGGACGGGGTAGTCGCGGGAGCGGGGGACGTCGGTGACGGCATTGGCGCGGATGGGGGCACCGGGGTGCTTGAGTTCGAGGTCGGTCTTCTCGCGGTAGAGTTCGCGTTCGGCGCGTTGCAGCTGCTGGCGCTTCAGGGGGTCGATCTTGGCGACGGAGTCCTTGGCCTTGTTTTTTCCGCCGTAGGCGCGACGGACCTCGGCCTGCTCGGCTTTGAGGTCGACCTCGCGTTTATCGAAGGCCTTGGATTTTTCGAGGTAGTCGAGGTAGTCGGCGGTTTGGGGCGCGTGCGACGCGAGGAGCGGGAGCTCCGTGGGCGTCATCGTATTCGCGAAGATGCCGTAGAGGGAATAGTAGTCCTTGGTGGGGATAGGATCGAATTTGTGGTCATGGCATCGGGCGCAAGCGACGGTGAGGCCGAGGAAGGCTTTGGCGGTGACATCGATTTGGTCGCCGATGATGTCTTCTTTCCGGCCGTTGAATTGATTGCCGAGGGAGAGAAAGCCGAGCGCGGCGAGCGGCCAGCGGGTGTCGGGTCGGCTGGCGATGACCTCCATGGCGGGCAGTTCGACGATGGGATCGGCGGAGTCTTTGGCGGGTTTGCCGGCGACATTCGGGATGACGACCGAGCGGGCGGCAGAGGGGGAGGGCTTGAGTTTGGACTGTTTTTCGAGGTGGTTGGTGAGGTAGTCGCCGGCGAGTTGGGCGAGGATAAACTTGTCGTAAGGCAGGTCGGCGTTGAGGGCGTCGATCACGAAGTCGCGATAGGTCCACGCGTGCGGGAAGCGGTTGTCTTCCTGGCGCGGGGCATCGCCCTTGGTGTCGGAGTAGCGGGCGACATCGAGCCAGTAGCGGGCCCAGTGTTCGCCGTAGGAGGGGGAGGCGAGGAGGCGGTCGACGACTTTGGTGTAGGCCTCGGGAGAGGTGTCCTTCACGAAGGCTTGCACGTCGGTGGGATGCGGAGGCAGGCCGATGAGGTCGAAGTAAACGCGGCGGATGAGCGTGGTTTTTTCTGCGGCGGAGTTCGGGCCCATGCTCTTGGCCTCGAGTTTGGCGAGGACGAAGTTATCGATGGGGTTTTTGATCCACGCGGAATTCTGGACGGTCGGGAGCACGGGCTTTTTAACGGGCTTGAAGGACCAGTGATTCTTACCCACGCCGGCGTACGCGGCCGAGTTACCGGTGGCGACGTTGATGCGGGGGTCGGGGGCGCCGCGGCGCACCCACTCGGTAAGATCGGCGATGTGTTGATCGGAAAGTTTTTCGCCCTTGGGGGGCATCTGGAGGTCTTCGTCCTTGTAACGGATGGCTTGGATGAGGAGCGATTCGTCGGGTTTACCGGGGATGAGGGCCGGGCCGGTATTGCCGCCGGCGAGGACGGCTTCGCGGCTGTCGAGCAGCAGGCCACCCTTCACTTTGTCGCTTTCCTTGCTGTGACACTGGTAGCACTTCTCGACGAGGAGAGGGCGGATTTTCGCTTCGAAGAACTGGAGATCGGCGGGGGCGATCGCGGCTTTCACGACCGGATGGCCGACGGGCAAGTCGGCGGCGCGGGCGAGGGGGGCGAGGGGGGCGAGGGAGGAGAGAACGAGAACGACGAACGAGAACGAGAACGAGAACGAGAACGAGAACGAGTGGGCGGTCCCGCCTCTCACGAGGCGGGCTACGGCGGCGGTGGGGGCGAGGGAGGAGAGAACGAGAACGACGAACGAGAACGAGTGGGCGGTCCCGCCTCTCACGAGGCGGGCTACGGCGGAGCGTGCGGCGAGGGCGGTGCGGCGGCTCATGGCGGTCATGCGAGGAGGGGTTTGATGACGTTGCCGGCGACGTCGGTGAGGCGGAAATCGCGACCGTTGAAGCGGTAGGTGAGCTTCGTGTGATCGAGGCCCATGCAGCGCAGGATGGTGGCGTGGAGATCGTGCGGGTGCACTTTGTCGACGATGGAGGCGGCGCCGAATTCGTCGGTGGCGCCGTGGACGGTGCCGCCTTTCACGCCGCCGCCGGCCATGACGATGGAGAAGGCCTTGGCGTTGTGGTCGCGGCCGGGGCTCGGGGAACCGTTGCGATCACGGGTGGGCTTACGGCCGAATTCACCGCCCCAGACGACGAGGGTGGAGTCGAGGAGGCCGCGCTGCTTGAGGTCGGTGATGAGCGCGGCGAGCGGTTGGTCGATTTCGCCGGCTTTGGCGGTGAGACGGGTCTGGATATCTTGGTGATGATCCCAACCCTGATGCCAGACTTGGACGACGCGGACGCCGCGCTCGATGAGGCGGCGGGCGATGAGGAGTTGTTTGGCCTGATCACTGCCGCGACTGCCGGGAGCGCCGATGCCGTAAGCAGCGCGGGTGGCCTCGGATTCCTTGTTAATGTCAAAGGCATCGAGGGACTCGGCCTGCATGCGGAAGGCGATCTCGTAACTCTCGAGGCGCGTCTCGAGGGCGGCGTCGCGTTGAAGGTTTTGCGCGTGGAGTTCGTTCAGCTGGTGGATCATGTCGAGCTGGCGGCGCTGCTCGGATTTGCCCACGTAGGTATTGCGGATGTTTTGGATCATCAGCGGCACGGTGGGGGCTTGCGTGTTGATGCTAGTGGCCTGGTAGACGCCGGGGAGAAACGCGGCCTGGTAGTTGGCGGAGCCGCCGGGCGGGAGGCCGCCGCCGCGCAGGGCGATGAAGCCGGGAAGATTTTGGTTTTCCGTGCCGAGACCGTAGACCAGCCAAGAACCCATGCTGGGTTTCGTGATGCGGAGGGATCCGGTGTTCATGAACACGGTGGCGACCTCGTGCGCGGGAATGTCCGTCCACATGGAGCGAATGACCGCGAGGTCGTCGGCGTGCGCGGCGGTTTTGGCAAAGAGATCGCTGACCTCGAGCCCGCTCTGGCCGTATTTGGAGAATTTAAATGGCGAGCCGAGGGCAATGTCGCCGCCCGGGATGCTCTTGCCGTGCATCTGGGTGAGCGAGGGTTTGGGGTCCCACGTGTCGACGTGCGACGGAGCGCCTTGGGCGAAGATGTGAATGACGGCTTTCGCCTTGCCGGCGAAATGGGAGGCGCGCGGGGTGAGTGGGCCGGTGACGACGTTGGCGCCGGATTGGGCGGCGATGAGGTCGCGGGGGTCGAGCAAGTTGGCGAGCGAGAGCGCGCCGACGCCCATGCCCATGCGATTGAGAAACTGGCGGCGGGTCAGGAAATAGTCGGAGAGGTCGGTGGAGACGCCGTGGCAAGTGGGGTGGTCGGTGGGCGCGGGATGGGATGACATGGTGGTGGAGATGGGTTGGGTGGCCGCGGTTTTTTCGATCTGGCTCGGAGACGCTGGGGTGGTGGGATGGTTTCAGGCAATCTGACCGCAGGACTGG
>CAMATV010000427.1 GCA_945861235.1 Opitutus sp. GAS368 | reverse complement strand
GTCTGCGGGTAGATGTCGACGGCGGCTTCGGTTTCGAGGGTGGTATTGAACGAGAGAAACGAGGAGATGGGGCCACGCACGACCACGGCGGTTTCAACGGGGACCTTCTCGATGGCGTTTTGGCGGGCGCGATCTTTTTCAGACTGCCGGGCAGCGGTGGCGGCAGCGGTCGTCGCAGCGGGTGCAGCGGCGGTGGCTGGGGCGGCGCCCGGAGGAGGCGTGGTGGCGGCCGGCCCGCCGGCGATCGCGGCCTTGGCGGCCGGGGTGCGATCGCAACCAAGGTGCAGCAGAGCGATGCCGAGGGCTGCGACGAGGCTCCCGGTACGGCGGAGTGGAAAGCGGGAGGGCAGGCGGCGGTTAGCGGTGAGCGGCACGGGAAAAAGTGTAAGAGGGCGATGGTCGTGAGGCCGCTGGACGTTAGGGCGGAGTAACGGTTTCAAGTAACCGCGCAGATTCGTCAAGGAGGCAGGATTGGCTGCCTGAAATTGGGCGAAGTCCGGGGACGGGGGGGCCGCAGTTGGGTGTTCGGCAGAATGTACCGTTTCCCGCGCCGCCCCGCCGCTGCTACGGTAGTCGTGCGCGATGCGGTGGTCTGATTTTGATGGTCGCACCAGCCAGGGCGATCGACAGCACGGGATCGTGAACCGTGGGCTCGCCGACCTCAATCGAATGGAATCGGCGTGGTTGTGAAGCTCGCATCCGCCGCCCTGACAGATGCGAGTTTACATCGAAACCATCCTCCCGAGTTGCCTGACCTCACAGCCATTGCCGCAGGTCGTTCACGTCGGGCACCCGATCAGCTCACGAGACTGAATGGTCAAAGTCTCATGTGACTATCCTGCGGAGCGCGCGATGCGACGGGCGCTACAGCTGCGGAAACTTCACCCACTTGGCGCCGAGCTTGCCGCTCTTCACGGCGGTCTCGATGAACGCCATGCCGGCGAGGCCGTCGGTGATCGTCGGGAAATCGTAGCCCTCCTTCGGGGCTTTGCGGCCGGCGATGGAATCGGCGTTGGCGACGGCGGCGCTGCGATAGACGTTGGCGAAGGCTTCGATGAAACCCTCGGGATGGGCGAACGGGGTGCGCGTGGCACCGGCGGCGGCGGCGCTGACGTAGTTGTTGCCGCGACGATGAACTTGCTGCGGGGCGTCGGCTTTTTTCCAGATGAGCTCGTTAGGGTTTTCCTGGAACCACTGGAGCGAACCCTGCGTGCCGAAGACGCGGATGTTGAGGTTGTTTTCCTCACCGCTGGAAATCTGCGAGGCGAAGAGGATGCCCTTTACGCCGCCGCTGAAGCGGACGAGGCAATTGCCGTCGTCGTCGAGGAGGCGGCCGGGAATGAAAGTGGAGAGCTCGGCGCAGATCGACTCGACTTCAAGGCCGGTGATGTAGCGGGCGAGGTTGTGCGCGTGGGTGCCGATGTCGCCCATGCAGTTGGAGACGCCGGAGATCGTGGGGTCCATGCGCCAGTTGGCGATTTTGCTCACGGTCTTCGCTTCGAGGGCGGTGATCGCGTAGCCCTGCGGATACTCGACGACGATCTTCATCAACTTGCCGAGTTTGCCGCTGCGGACCCACTCGCGGGCTTCCTTCACCATCGGGTAGCCGGTGTAGTTGTGGGTGAGGGCGAAAACTTTGCCGGATTTTTTCACGACGTCGCGGAGCTTGCGGCCCTCGGCGAGGGTGAAGCAGAGGGGTTTGTCGCACACGACGTGGAAGCCGGCTTCGAGGAAAGTCTTGGCGACGGCGGCGTGGGTGTTGTTGCGCGTGACGATCGAGACGAAGTCGATGCGCTGGTCGGCGGGGAGCGCGGCCTCGGCCTTGGCCATTTCCTGGTAAGTGCCGTAGACCCGGGCGGGATCGAGGAAAAGATCGGCGCCGGAGGCTTTGGATTTTTCGGGGTCAGAGGAGAAGCAGCCGGCGACGAGATCGATCTCGCCGTCGAGGCGTGCGGCCATGCGGTGGACGGAGCCGATGAAGGCCCCACGGCCGCCGCCGATCATGCCCAGGCGGAGTTTGCGATTAAGTTTCATAGGAAAAAGGAAAGACGGGAGGGTAGGGAGGGACTTCTACAGTTGTCGAAATCGATCAGAGGCCGCGGTTGGGGGTTAGTCGGAGCGATTCGCTAAGGAGTCGTCGGTGGTCGCTGAGACTTGGCTCTGGCAATGAATGTTTCGAATCATTCGAGCGGTAGGCCGATTTTGTAGAGAGTGATCTGCATCCTGTCTGTCTTGTCCGGGGAGAATTCATCGGCGATTTCATCGCTGGTCTCTTGTGCAATTAACTCCAGATACATCCCGTCTCTCTTAATGTCGCTGGGCTCGAACAGTGCTGAAATCTGGCGCAAGCTCTGGCCTGGGGGGCGTAGCGCGCAGGGGCAGATGTTCTCCGCCCCTGCGCATTCTCGCTCAGAGCGCGACGGGTTTGCCGGTGGCCGCCGACTTGTAGGCGCCGTCGATGAGTTTCATCAGGGAGAGGGCTTGGGCGGGCGTGTTGAGGGGCTTTTCAGTGCCTTCGAGGGCGCGGATGAAATTCGTGGCGGAGCGGGTGCGGCCCATGGTTTCGTCGGCTTGGACGATGATGTCGCGGTTCACGTGGCGGCCGTTTTCGAGCGTGTAGAGCTGGCAGGCGTCGATCGCGGTGTTGTCGAGACCGTCGGTGCCGAAGAGGCGGCGGACGAGGCCGCCGGCCTTGGTGCCTTGGAAGGTCACCGAGACTTCTTCGCGTTGGTTCATCTCGGCCCACGAGACGGCGAAGGACATGGACTGGCCGGTCTTGAAGGTGACGAAGCCGTGCGCGGCGGCCTCGACGTCGGTCGTGCCGTTGGCGACGTCGGGGATGCCCCACGGACCCTTGAAGGCCTTGTTGGAAATGTGGTCTTGGTAGGTGCGCGCGAGGACGTGGGCGGGCTCGGGGTAGCCCATGAAGAACATGCCGAGATCGACCATGTGGAGGAGGTCGATGAGGGGGCCGCCGCCGGACATGGCCTTGGTGGTAAACCAGCCGCCGAAGCCGGGGATGCCGGCGCGGCGAATCCATTTCGCCTGGCAGGAGTTGATGGTGCCGATGGTGCCGTCGGCGACGTAGTCCATCATCGCGTAGCTCTCGGGGCGGGCGCGGTTGTTGAAATTAAACATCAACGTCTTCTTCGCCTTCGCGGCGGTGGTCTGCATGACCGCCATTTCCTTGGCGCTGAGGGCGGGGGGTTTTTCGCAGAAGACGTGCTTGCCGGCCTTGAGGGCTTGGAGGGCGAGGGGCGCGTGGAATTTGTTGGGGACGATGACGGAAACGGCGTCGAGCTCGGGGAGCTTTTTCAACATCTCGGCGACATCGGTGTAGACGCCGGGGATGTTGTGTTTGGTGGCGGCCTTGTGGGCGGCGCCTTGGTTGACGTCGCAGAGGGCGATGATCTCAGCGCCGGCTTGGCGGAAACCGGTGGCGTGATAGGCGGCCATGCCGCCGGCGCCGATGATGGCGATTTTAGTGCTCATGTTAGGAAGTGAAAGGGAGAGGGGGAGAGGGAGGGATGGAGAGAGGGGGAGACAAGGAGAGGGGGAGCGGGAAAGATGAAGATGGGGTTTTTCTCCCCCTCTCGCTTTCTCTCCCTCTCTTCTTCTTCCGGCGTAGCCTCAGCCCTTCTTGTCGAATTGCGCGTCGAAGACGATGGCGCTGGAAGGGAAGTCGACTTTGCGGACGAAGGCGGAGGCTTCGGCGGCGCCGTGGACGCGGTCCATGCGACTGTCTTCCCACTCGACGGAGAGGGGCCCGCGGTAGCCGA
>CAMATV010000426.1 GCA_945861235.1 Opitutus sp. GAS368 | reverse complement strand
ACCTGCTCCTCCGCGCGGCGTATGCCCGCACCATCGGCCGGCCCGACCTCGGTTTCATCATCCCTGGCGTCTCCGTGAGCGAACCCACCGCGGCCCAACCCACCATCACGGTCAATAACACCGGGCTCAAGCCGTGGCAGGGCGACAATGTCGATCTCTCCCTCGAAACCTACCAGGTCAAGGGGGGCTCCGGCTCGATCGGCGTCTTTCGCAAGGATATCAAGGACTTCTTCGGCAACGTGATTTCGGATGCCACGCCCGAGCTGCTCGCCCGCTACGGTCTGCCCGAAGACCCGCTCTACCTCGGTTACGACGTGTCGACGCGCACCAACGCGGGCAACGTGAAGATCATCGGCTACGAGTTGGGCTACACCCAGTCGCTCTATTTCCTTCCCCGCTGGGCCAGTGGCCTGCAGGTATTCATCAACGCCACGCGGCTGGAACTTTCGGGCAGCAACACGGCCGACTTCGAGGGCTACGCTCCGCGCAACTATGCCGGCGGCATCAACCTCGTGCGGCCGCGTTATTCGGTGAAGCTGAGCGTCGCCTACCAGGGGGAGACCCAACAGAACGCGATCGCCGCCAGCGCGGCCAACGGGATCCCGGCTGACACGTTCCAATTCAAAGAGCGGGTGCTGCGCGTGGGCCTCAACGCCCAGTTCAGCCTGTCGCCGCGCCTCGTCGTTTTCGGCTCGATCAACAACCTCAACGGCCGGGGCTTTGTCATCGGCAACCGTCGCTACGCTCCCGCTACGCCGGACTACATGCGCCAGCGCCGCCAGCAGCAGTTCGGCGCCACGGTGATTTTCGGCGTCAAGGGACAGTTCTAACCTCGGCCACCCCAGACCTTATGCCCCTCCATCTCCGATTCCGTCTCGCCGCGCTTTGCATGGCGTGGCCACTCGTCTCCTCCGCCCAGACCGCTCCGACCTCCGCCACCTCACGCCCGTCCTCACCCGGCGAGGCCGTGCAGCTCTCCGCCTTCGAGGTCACCACGTCCAAGGACATTGGTTACCAGTCCTCCAACTCCGCCGAGGTCACGCGCATGAACACGGCCATCGCCGACATTCCGATGAATGTCACCGTATTCAACCAGCAGTTCATGGAGGACATCCTCGCGCGCGATACGACCGACGTGCTCGATTACGAGGCGTCGGTCCGCAAGACCACGGAAAACGACAGTTTCCTCGCGCGCGGCTTCGCCAGCGTCTCGGCGAATTTTCTCAACGGCTTTGCCCAGCCCGCCGGCTTCGGCTCGCAGTCCGTCGCCAACATTGAGCGCGTCGAGGTCATCAAGGGTCCCGCTGCTGTCCTCTACGGCCAGGGCGGCTACGGTGCCACCATCAACCGCGTGACCAAGCGCCCGCTCGCCCGCCCTCAGTCCACCCTCCGCACCTCGGTCGGCCCGCAGGACTCCTACCGCATCGCCTACGACACCACCGGCCCGGTGCCGCTCTTCGGCGGCAAGCGGCTGCTCTACCGGCTCAATGTCGAGTGGGACGATGCCGAGGTCTACCGCGGCACGCCCAACCAACGCTTCAACCTATCGCCCGTGCTCACGTGGAACGTCTCCGACCGCACCCAGCTCGTGCTCGAATACACCCGCGACCGCCATGTGCGGCCGGGCGGCTGGGCGTTTCCGATGATGGCGCGCGACTACGACGGCATTGCGAGCGGCGACGGCGTTTACCACGCGTTCGGGGACCGTGACTACAACCACACCTGGCCCGGCGACATCCGCCAGAATACCCGCCAGATCGCCTCCGTCGACGTCCGCCACGTCTTCAATCGCGACTGGCAGTTCCGCTCGCAGTTTCAATATAGCGACCGAGACCAGCACCAGATCGAGACGCAGCCGTGGATCGAGTCGCTCACCATTCTACGCGATGCCGTGCTGACGCCCCGCTCGTGGCGTGACGTGCCGCGCGGCACGGAGAATTTCCGCACCCGCAACGAATTCGCCGGAAAATTTCGCACCGGCCCCGCCCGTCATCAGGTTCTCGCCGGCCACGCTTGGGATCTCCAATACGACGACAACAAGACCTCCCGCGCCGTGAACAACTACGGCGGACTCGCTCCCGGTTCCGCCGCGCTCGAGGGCAGCGGCTTCAACACCACGAGCGGCGTCATCTTTAACCGCTTCCCCAACGTCACGCTCGCGCAGTTCATCGCCAACCCGAAGCTCGCCGGCTTCAATCCGAATCTCCTGCTTCCGGTCAACGTCTTCGCTCCCGCCATCTCGCCGGCCGTGCCTCCGCCCGCCCAGCGCCCGCCGCTCTATCTCGACACCTGGACCCGCAACAAAATCGGCAACCGCGAGCTCTACCTCAACGACCTCATCTCGTTCGCCGAGGAGCGCTTCTTCCTGCAGCTCGGCGTCCGTCGCACCTCGACCGATCGCGCCAACCTCAACCGCGTGACTGGCACGTTCCCCAGCCGTCGCCTCAATCCCGCCGCCGTCAAGGCCATCGCCTCCGCTGGATCGACCACCCACAGCGTCGGCGCGGTCTGGCACGCCAACGCCGACAAGACCTGGACGCTCTATGCCAACGCCAACAGCTCCTTCATCCCCGAGTTTCGCACGCAGGCCGACGGCTCCGGGCTCGACCCGGAGGAGGGCAACCAGCGCGAGGCCGGCGTGAAGTTCAGCCTGCGCGGCGGACGGCTGCAGGGACTCGTGAGTGCCTTCGACATCCGCCAGGAAAATATTTCAGAGGCCGATTCCGCCAACCCCGGCTACTTCCGCCAGGTGCAGGGCATCCGCAGCACCGGCCTTGAGGTGAACCTCAACTTCCGCCTCATCGATCGCTGGCTCGCCTTCGGCAGCTACACCTACGTTGATGCCCGCGAGGCGCGCACCAGTCTCTCGCAGCCGCGGCAGGCGAAAGACTCGTTCACTGTGTTCAACCGCTACACCTTCGACTCCGGCGCACTCAAGGGTGCCTTCGCGAGCCTTGGCACGATCTACGTCGGCCCGCGCCACAGCGACCGCGGCGCCAATCCGCGCAACGAGCCCACGTGGATCGCGCCCGCGTTCTGGCGCTTCGACGTCATCGCCGGTTACAAGGTGCCCGCCGCCCGCGGCAGCCGTTTTCGCCACGACATCGCGCTCAAGGTAAAAAACGCGCTGAACAACAACCGCATGTTCTTCGTGATCACGCAGGATCGCTACACGCCCGACGCCGGCCGCGAGGTCGAACTCAATCTCACCACTCGATTCTAGATCCCAACCCCATGAAATCCCATCCGTTCGCCCTCGCCGGCGTCGTCGCGGCTTTCGGCCTCGCCGCCCTCCACGCCCAGACCGCTCCCGCCCCGTCGCGCCCGGCCGCGCCCGGTGACCCGGTCCAGCTCTCCGTCTTCGAGGTCACCACGTCCAAGGACATCGGTTACCAGTCCGCCAACGCCGCCGAGGCCACGCGCATGAACACGCCCATCGAGAACATCCCGATGAACGTCACCGTGTTCAACCAGCAGTTCATCGAGGACCTTCTCGCCACCGACACTTCGGACGTGCTCGCCTACGACGCATCGGCGATGAAGCGGACCGAGAACGATGGTTTCATGGCTCGCGGCTCCGCCAGCGTCGGCACCAACTTCCTCGATGGCTTCGCGCAGACCGGCGGCTTCGGCTCCCAGCCGCTCGCCAACATCGAGCGCGTCGAGGTGCTGCGCGGCCCCGCCGCTATCCTCTATGGTTCTGGCGGCTACGGCGCTACGTTCAATCGCATCACGAAGCAACCCCGGCCCGCCGCCGCCACGGCGCTGCGCTCCATCCT
>CAMATV010000425.1 GCA_945861235.1 Opitutus sp. GAS368 | reverse complement strand
GTGTCCGACATCGCCGCCGGCATCAATTACGCCATCGCCCGCGGCGCCCACATCATCAACGCCAGTTACGGCGAGACCGCCAGTATCGGGTTTTCGCAGACGGAACTCGCCGCCATCACCGCCGCCCGTGACGCCGGCGTCATCTTCGTGGCCGCGGCTGGCAACGAAGCGGCCAATCTCGACGTCGCCCGCCACTACCCCGCCAGCTTCCCGCTCGATAACATCGTCACCGTCGGCGCCACCACCCGCTCCGAAACGGTGTCCTCGTTTTCCAATTTCGGCACCACCGTCGATCTGCTCGCCCCCGGCGAGAGCATCCTTTCGCTCGGCTACACCAACAACACCGGCACCGCCACCCTCTCCGGCACTTCGATGGCCGCACCCCACGTCGCCGGCGCGCTGGCGCTGCTCAAAGCCCAGTTCCCCTCCGACACCTACCGCCAGCTCATCAACCGCCTCCTGCGCGGCACCGACCCCATCGCCCGCTACGCCGGCAAATCTCAAAACGGCTCCCGCCTCAATCTCCTCAACGCCCTCACCACCACGACCAACCGCCCCTTCAACGACGACTTCTCCGCGCGCGCCCGGCTCGTCGGCAATAATTTTCTCGTCCGCTCCAGCAACACCGGCGCCACCCCCGAGCCCGGCGAACCCCTCGCCACCGCCGGCACCGGCGGCACTTCGCTCTGGTGGGAATGGACGTCCCCCACCACCGCCGCCGTCCGCCTCAGCACCACCGGCAGCGCCTACGATACCGTGCTCTCCGTCTACACCGGCACCGCCATCGCCGCCCTCACGCTCGTCGCCGCCAACGACAACGACGGTGCGGCCCTCACCAGCCGCATTGATTTCACCGCCCAAGCCGGCGTCACGTATCAGATTTCCGTTGACGGCAAGAACGCCACCTCCGGCCTCACCCTCCTCAACCTCGGCACCGTCCCCGCCAACGATGCTTTCGCCAACCCCGTCGCCCTCGCTGGCCTCAGCGCCGGCGTCACCGCCACGAACGCCAATTGCACCCGTGAAACCGGCGAACCGCGCATCCTCGCTTTCGCCGGCGGCACCTCGCTCTGGTATCGGTGGACGGCACCGCGTTCTGGTCGCTTCCAATTCGCCGCGGTGAGCAACGACTTCGATCCCCTCCTCGCCGTTTACACCGCTCCCGCCGCCCCTGCCCTGAGCCTGTCGAATGGGCTCACGCTCGTCGCCTCCTCCGACAACTCCGGTCCCGCCAACTCCCAGACCTCCAGCCTCTGCCCAGTTGATGCCGTCGCCGGCCTGACCTACCTCATCACCGTCGATTCCAAAACCGTCTCCGCCGTCGGCACCTTCACCCTCACCGTGTCCGACGCCCTCTGGCAGGCCGACACCGGCAGCGCCACCGTCGTCGGTTCCGCCCTCACCGGCGCTCCCGCCGTCGCCCCTGACGGCAGTATCTACATTGGCAGTACGGACCGCTCGCTTTACGCCTTCGCGTCCGACGGCACCTTCAAATGGAGCTTTCCCACCGGCGGCCTCATCGACACCTGCTCACCCGCTATCGGCGACGACGGCACCGTCTACTTCGGCTCCAACGACGGCTTGCTCTACGCTCTCCGCGCCGACGGCACCCGCCGTTGGTCGCGGAACTTCAGCACCGGCACCGGCACGCTCAGCGTGAGCAACAGTCCCTCTCTCGCCACTGACGGCACCCTCTACGTCAAGGTCAGCGATGGCTTCGTCTACGCGCTCGACCCCACCGATGGCTCGAACAAGTGGCGCGCCAACGTCAACGCACTCCAATCCTACGCCAGCGCCACCATCGCCCCCGACGGCACCATTTACCAGGGCTCCGACGACAAAAAACTCTACGCCCTCAACCCCGACGGTTCCATCAAGTGGACCTACACCACCGATAACGAGATCTACACCACTCCCGCCCTCGACGCCGCCGGCAACCTCTACTTCGGCGTCCTCAACTCCGGCCGATTCTACTCGCTCACTTCCACCGGCACCCTCCGCTGGGTTTACACCGGAGCCTCCCTCTCCACCTCGTCGTCTCCGGTGTTGAGCGCGGATGGCGCGACCGTCTATTTCGCCGCCTACGACAAAAAATTCCACGCCCTCGCCTCCGCCACCGGCGTCGCCCGCTGGACCTATCTCCTCGGCGACGAAGTTCGCGCCAGCTCCCCCGCCATCGATTCCAACGGCGTGATCTATGTCGGTTGCTACGATTACAAACTCTACGCCCTCAACCCCGACGGTTCGCTCAACCGCACGTGGTCCATGGGTAATTGGATCCGTTCCAACCCCGCCATTGCTGGCAACACCCTCTACGTTGGCAGCAACGACCACAAACTCTACGCCCTCGACCTCGGCACCGCCGGGGCCGGCTCCGGCCCTTGGCCGCAATACCGCCACAACCCCCGCCGCCTCGGCCGCGCCGTTACCGCCGCGCTCACCATCGTCGCCGCGCCTGTCTCCCAGTCCGCCGTCTTCAACTCCAGCCTCACTCTCACCGTGGCCGCCGACGGTCAGGGCCCGCTCACGTATCAATGGAAAAAAGACGGTGCCACGCTCCCCGACTCCACCGCCTCTGCCTACACCGTCGCCAGCGTTTCCGCCACCACCTCCGGCAGCTACACCGTGACCGTCACGGGTCCGCAAGGCACCGTCACCAGCCCTCCGGCCATCATCACTGCCGAGCCGCCCCTGCCCGGCCGCCTCGTCAACCTCTCCGTCCGCACCACCGCCGGCACCGCCGCCCAAACCCTCACCGTCGGCTTCATCATCGGCCCCGGTTCCCCGAAACCGGTTCTGCTGCGCGGTATCGGCCCCAGCCTCACACCGTTTGGCGTCACCGGTGCGCTCGCCGATCCGCAGCTGCAACTTTTTACCTCTCCGGCGAGCAGCCTCCTCGACGCCAACGACCATTGGGGCGGCACCCCCGCGCTGGCGGCGTCCTTCGCAGCGCTGGGCGCTTTCGCCCTCACGCCCGCCTCCCTCGACTCCGCTCTCGCGCGCAGTTTACCGCCTGGCAATTACACCGTTCAAATCACCGGGGCCGGCGGCACCACGGGCATCGCTCTGGCCGAACTCTACGACGCCGACCCCACCCCCCTCGGTGCCCCCACCCTCGTCGCCGTCAGTCGCCTCACCAACGCCTCCGCCCGCGCGCTAGTCACCGCCGACGGGGGTATTTTGATCGCCGGTTTCGTCATCAACGGCAACGTCCCCAAGACCGTCCTCGTGCGCGCCATCGGCCCCGCCCTCGCCGGCTTCGGCGTCACGGGTGTGCTGGCCGATCCGCGCCTCGATCTCTATCGCGGCACGACACTCGTCCAGAGCAATGACAACTGGGGCGCGACCACCGGTGGCACCGGCAGTCTGGCCAACGCGTTTTCCGCCGTCGGCGCCTTCGCCCTCACCAGCACGACGAGCCGCGATGGCGCCCTCCTCGTGACGCTCGCGCCCGGTCCTTACACCGCCCAAGTCAGCGGCGTCGGCACCACGTCCGGCGTGGCTCTCATCGAAATCTACGAAGTCCCGTAGCCCGCAAGCTCGCACTGAGCGTAACGATTCAGCCCCAACCACAGGAGCGACTTTTACCCGTGACGGGGAGAAACACCGATTTCTCGAGTTCGTAGTCCCGCCTTTATACCATTTATGTCTTGAAATAGGACTATAGAGAAGACAGTTTCCTTCATGGCCCGATATTTACCGGATGTGGGAGCGACGAACGCCGCGGAACTGGAAAAAGCGTGGCGGGAGCGCCAGGAGCCGTGGCAGCGCCAGCGCTTGTTGGT
>CAMATV010000424.1 GCA_945861235.1 Opitutus sp. GAS368 | reverse complement strand
GGATCCGTGGCGGGGTTGAGCGGCTTCGCCTCCGCACTGCGCGGATCGGGCGCGCCCATTTGGATCCAGCGTTCGAAATCCGCGATCACCGCGGCGGGGAGCTTTGGTTTCTCCGGCGGCATCTGCAGATCGGGGTCCTCGTGGCGGATGGCTTGGAGAAGGAGGCTCTTGGCGTCGCCCGCGACGAGGACGGGGCCGGTGTTGCCGCCGGTGAGCAGGCCGGACTTGAGATCGAGGCGGAGGTCTCCGCGCAGTTTCTTCGCTTGGGCGGAGTGGCAGTCGTAGCACTCGGCGCGGAGGACGGGCTCGATTTTTTCGCGGAAGAAGGTGTGGCCGGCCTCGAGTTCCGGCGTGGCGTGGGTGGGCAGCGCGAGCGCGGCTGCGCACGTGAGCGCGAGCGCGTGGGCGGTGAGGCGAGGTGAAGCGGGAGCGTGCACGGGGGGTGGGGGGAGCGCGGGTGAAACCGTGGTGCGCAGCTATGGCCGGCGCAAGCAGCGATGCGCGGGAAAGTCAGAGGCGGCGCTCCATCGCGGTAGCCCGCATAAATCACACTTTCCCTGAAGAGTTTTTTGTCACAGAGCGCACCGAGGTCGGACCCAGCGTTCACAGCGCCCATCACGCTGGCTGGGCTTCGTGTCCTCTGGGACTGGGCGCCGTTTCCTCTGGGACTCCGGCCTTGGATTTATTCGGGTGTGAATTTACCGGGGTAGGGGCCGCGCGAAACTGCGGGTTTGCTTCCGCAGGATGTCTGCGGTGCGATGGAGTTTACCCCTGATGAGACTACGATGTTTCCCCGATAAATTCGCGCTGGGCCGGGCGGCGGCGGCACACGCTGGCGAGGTCATCCGCAGCGCGATCGCAACGAAAGGCGGTGCGCGGATCCTCGCTGCGACCGGGAACTCGCAGCTCGAGTTTCTCGACGCGCTCACGCGGGAGCCCGGCATCGCTTGGGGCGCGGTTGAGCTGTTTCATCTCGACGAATATGTCGGGCTGTCCGCCGCGCATCCCGCGTCGTTTCGAAAATATCTGACCGACCGGTTCATCAATCGCGCAGGTCTCGGGCGCGCGCACTTGCTCGACGGCGAGCGCGATCCGGAGCGTACTTGTCGCGAAGTGGGCGCCCAGCTATGCGCAGCACCGGTCGACGTGGCGTTCGCCGGGATCGGCGAGAATGGCCACCTCGCATTCAACGACCCGCCGGCCGACTTTGCGGGGGAGGAGCCCTATGTGATCGTGCGGCTCGACGAGGCGTGCCGTCGGCAACAGGTCGGCGAAGGCTGGTTTGCGACGCTCGCCGAGGTGCCCGAGCGCGCGATTTCGATTTCGATTCGGCAGCTCCTCAAGGCCAGCGAGATTGTGTGCGTCGTGCCTGACGCGCGAAAGGCGGAAGCCGTGCGACGTTGCCTCGAGGGGCCGGTCTCGCCGCTCGCGCCGGCTTCCATTTTGCAAACGCATGCGCGCACCTCGGTGTATCTTGATCGGGAGTCGTCGTCGCTGTTGACCCGGCTCGCGAGCGACGCAGAGCCCGCAGTGATTTGACCTTCGACCTGCCGCCCGCCCGTACTCCCATGCTCGCTGACAAACCCGCACCAAAAAAAATCCCCGGGCTGCGCTGGTATATGGTCGGGCTGCTGTGCATGGCTTCCGAGCTCAACTACCTCGACCGGCAGACGCTCTCCGTACTCGCGCAGACGATCCAGGACGAACTGAAGATTTCGACGCAGCAATATTCCTACATCACGTCGTCGTTTCTCATCAGCTACACCCTCATGTATGCGGTGAGCGGCCGGCTCGTCGACTGGCTCGGCACGCGGCGCTCGTTTTTGATTTTTGTCACCGGCTGGTCGATCGCGAACATGCTGCATGGGCTCGCGCGCACGGCGGCGCATTTTACGATCTTCCGGT
This sequence comes from Opitutus sp. GAS368, assembly GCA_945861235.1. Taxonomy (GTDB): domain Bacteria; phylum Verrucomicrobiota; class Verrucomicrobiia; order Opitutales; family Opitutaceae; genus GAS368. Next base: position 1,888 of record CAMATV010000424.1, on the reverse strand, counting down.
TTTTGCTCGGGGCGACGGAGCCGGCGAATTTCCCGGCGGGCGTCAAGGGCGTGGCCGAGTGGTTCCCGATGCGGGAGCGCGCGCTGGCGGTTGGCATCTTCAACGCCGGGACGGCGATCGGCTCCGCGATGGCGGCGCCGTTCGTGGGTTTCATCGCGCTGGCGTGGGGCTGGCGGTGGGCGTTTGTCGCGGGCGGCGCGCTCGGCCTCGTGTGGGTCGCCATCTGGGCGGTGGCCTACCGGCACCCGCGCGAGCATCCCCGGCTCAGTGCGGAAGAGCTCGCGCTCATCGAGGCCGACCGACCGGCCAGTGAGGAGAATCCGCCGGCCGTACCGATCGGGCGGCTACTCGGAATGCGCGAGGCCTGGGGCTGCATCCTCGCGCGCGCCCTCACGGATCCGATCTCGTATTTTTTTATTTTTTGGACGCCGAAGTTCCTGCAGTCCGAGCGCGGCTTCACGCTCACGGACATCGCGAAATACAGCTGGATCCCATTCGTGGCCGCGGCGGTCGGCAACGTCATGGGCGGCATCGTGCCGACTGCGCTCGTCGCTCGGGGCTGGACGCTGAACCGCGCGCGCAAGACCACGATGCTCGTGGCCTCGTGCTGCATGCCGGTGTGGTGCCTGCTGATCGTGCGCGTGCCGGACCCGGCGCTCGCCCTCGTGTTTGCGAGCGCAGCGATGTTTTGCCACGCGCTGTGGGCCAACATCACGCTGCCGGCGGAAAAATTTCCCACGCACGTGGTCGGCACGATCTCGGGTTTCGGCGGTTGCATCGGCGGGGCGGTTGGCGTCGTGACGCAGCTTGGCATCGGGTGGACGGTGCAAAACGTTTCGTTCGCGCCGGTATTCGGCGTGTGTGCGTTTGTGCACTTGGTGGCCTACTTCGGGGTGAGCGCCCTCGTGGGCGAACTCGGCAAAGTGCGCGACGTGTCGCGGTAGGCGGTGGTGGGCCGCTTGGTGGACCGTCGCGAGGGTGGAGCTCGCTTTTCGGAGCGCCCGCGTCCCCACGGCCGGGTCGGGGTGACTGCGAGACCAGCCCTCTCGTCCAACCGTTGTCGGTGGCGGGGCAGTGCGGACCAAAGCCAGTCCGTTTCTTTTGACGGCAAAACGGTCACCGGGATCGGCCGGACTTTCGTCCTCGGCGAAAACACCCTCTTTCTCGACTACCGGCTCGAACGCGCGCAGCTCGCGGCGAATCCCTACGCGTTCAATAACCTCAAGGACGTGAAAGGGGCGCTGAGGAACGGCACGGCGGACAAGCCCATGATGCTGCTCACCGCGCCTGGGGTGTAGTGGGTCGATAATCCCGATGATCCCGCGAGCCGCGTGAGCGGCGTTGGCGACCTCTTCAGGGAAAGTCCGCAGCGGCGATGCGTACGATTATCCTCAAGAGGTCCGGTGTGATGAGCCCGTTGCCAGCAACAGCTACGGTGGCACGGGCATGCTCCCCACGGGTACGGTCGGAGTGAATACCGTGTTCACTGCAGCGGCTTCGTCAGAAAGATCGCTTCGCCGGCGCCGGGTTGAAGGGTGTAGCGCTGGAAACCGGCGGCGGTGTAGGTCCGCAGGGCCCGGTGATTGTGGTCGAGGACCTCCAGCGTGAGTTTGCAGCAGCCGAGCTCGCGCGCCTTGGCTTCGACGGCGGCAAGCAGGGCGCGTCCGGCGCCGCAGCCGCGGTGCGTCGGAAGAATGGATACGTCGTGCAGATTCACGAGCGGCTTGGCGGCGAAGGTCGAAAAGCCCAGAAAACACACGGCCACGCCCACGGGGTTGTCGCCGTCATAGGCGAGAAAAACGAGCGTCGTGGGATGGGTTCGCAAACCCGGGATGAGGCGTTCGCGCGCGGCGGAGGAAAGGGGAGCGCCATCACCCATCGGGTCGCG
>CAMATV010000423.1 GCA_945861235.1 Opitutus sp. GAS368 | reverse complement strand
GCCTTGCCGATGGCTTTTTGTTCGGCGGCATCGCGCACGGAACAGGTGTTGAGCAGCAGGACGTCGCAGTCGTTTTCATCCGCCACGATGCGATAACCCCGGGCGCGCAGCATGGCCGAGACCGCGTCGCTATCGCGCTCGTTCATCTGGCACCCGTAGGTTTTAATGTGGACTCGATTCACTTTAGGAAGGGTTTTAGCTACCGGCCACATCCGGCGGGTCAACGCGGGAAAGCGTCCGGAGACCGTCCGGAGCGGCCGCGGCGCACCCTAACGCGCGCCCCGAACGAACGTCATCGCCTGGATCAAGCTCATCGCCTCCACGTCATTTCCCAGCGGGAAACTCTCCGTTCCCGGGTAAACCACGATCTTCCGCTCCGGTTCGATTTCCTTGCAGCCTTCGTGGAAGCCCCGAGCCAACACCGGCGTCAGGCTGCGCTTGAATTCCACCGCCCAGCGCTTTCCGCCCGGCCATTCTAACACGAGATCGATTTCCGCCCCCGCGCCGGTTCGGTAGAAAAACACCTCTGTCCCCGCCGGCGCCACCGCCAGCAGCGCCTCGATCGCCCAGCCTTCCCAACTCACGCCGGCGATCGGGTGCGCCAACACCTCGTCCAGCGTCTCTAGTCCGAGGAGCGCATGCACGAGCCCGCTGTCGCGCACGTAAATTTTCGGCGAACGCACCAGGCGCTTCCCGGTATTGACCGACCAAGGCGCTAGCCGCCGCACGAGGAGCACGTCGCACAACACGTCCAAATATCGTCCCACCGTCTGCCCGCTCACGCCCAGCGCACTGGCCAGCTTCGCCGCATTGATCAGTCCGCCTTGTTCATGCGCCAGCATCGTCCAAAACCGCCGCAGCGTCTCCGCCGGAATCCGCGGACCGAGCTGCGGAATATCCCGCTCGAGATACGTGCGGATGAACGCCTGCCTCCACTCCAGCGAAGCCGCATCGTCTTCGGCGAGTAGACTCGGCGGAAATCCCCCCCGCACCCACAAGGCCTCCGCGCGTTTCGCGCCCGTCTCGGCGACGTGTAGCGGACCGAGCTCCGCAAACACGATGCGGCCCGCGAGACTCTCCGACGCTTGCTGGAGCAACTCCACTGCGGCCGAGCCGAGGAGCAAAAAGCGGCCCTTCCCGCGCCCAGCCCTCCGCCCCTGATCGATCACTCCGCGCAGCTCGGCAAACAGCCCCGGCACGCGTTGAATTTCGTCCAACACCACCAGCTTGTCCTCGTGCCGGGCCAGAAACTGCGCCGGCTCCGCCAGCTTCGCGCGGTCGCCAGCCTTTTCCAAATCGAGGTAGAGCGCTGGCCTCCCGTCGCTCAACGTCCACGCCAGCGTCGTCTTCCCCACCTGCCGCGGGCCCAGCAGCCCAACCGCTGCATGCCGGGTTAACAGCTCTCCGACCTTCCCTTGGAGTTCCCGGGTAAACATCCGTGTAATTATTCCTCGCCGTGGAAGAATTGCAATATTAAGTTCCGCCGCTCCGAGCTCAAAGTCCTCCCCTGACTCCCTCGGTAACCCCGGGCGCGCAGCATGGCCGAGACCGCGTCGCTATCGCGCTCGTTCATCTGGCACCCGTAGGTTTTAATGTGGACTCGGTTCATCCGCAGAAGGGATCTGCATAGAGGAGACCGAAGGAGGGTCAACGCGGGAAACCAGCCCTCAATTACACTTGAGCTTCGCTACGCCTCTCCACTCGCTTGGGCCCGCCCGTTCACGCGCCCGTCCTTTCCCCATGACCCTTTTTCGGCTCCGCCTCTTCGCTGTTCTCTTTTTCTCGGTGTTGGGCCTGCTGGCCCTTCGTTTTCGACCCAACCAAGCGGTCTCCGTCACCTCGGAGGCCGCGCCTTCCCGCGGTTCGATCAATCGCGCCGCCTCCCCCAACGACTCGGCCGTGTGCGTCACCCCGGGTGAGACCCCGACCCCCTCCTTCGCCGCCCTCGTCGCGGCGAAAGCCGCCCGTGACGCGGCCCTCGCCGCCACCGCCGCCTTTGAGCATTGGCTCACCGATTTTCGCCGCGCCGAGGCCTCCGCCCAATCCGCACTCGCCACCACGGGCCTGCCGCTCGCCGCGACTCGCCGTGCCGCGCTGAAGTATCTCATCGAAACCGATCCCGAGCGCGCCCTCGCGCTGGCGGTGGCCGTGGGCCTTCGCCCCGAATTGCCGGCCGACATCCAAGCCCAGCTCGAGCGCCGCCTCGATCAGCGCGGTCGGCTCGAGGTTTCGATTTCCCACCTCGGCAACACCGCGAGGCTCGACCGCGTCGTGCGCGTTGGCGACACCGACTATCGCACGTTCGTCTTCGGCCGGCGCGAGGCGCAGCAGACCAAGTACGGTCTGCCCCTCCACGGCATCGCCATCGACGACGCGTTCGCCTTGGCGTCCGCGCCGCTGCGGGTCCTCGACGACACGGAAAAACTCACGCACGGCCTCACTCCTGACTCCACCGCGGCCTTCGTCGGCGGGCAACTCACCGTCCTCGCGAGCCCCGCCGAACTTGCCCAGCTCGAGACCCGCCTCCTCGAAACCGAATCCACGCCGGGTCCGCATCTCCCGGTGCTGGCGTCCGGTTCACCCACCGCATCGACCGCACCCGGCCTTGCGGCGCTCACCTCGCCCACCTCGTGGATTCACGGCGCCAAGCGCGTGCTGTGGCTCAAGGTCGACTTCTCCGACGATCCCGGCGCCTCGCACACCGATGCGGAAATCCAAGCCAGCTCCGCCGGCATCTCGGATTTCTACGCCGCCAACTCCCAAGGCAAGACCACCCTCACGTTCAGCATTATCCCGACGCCCCTGCGTCTGCCGCGTCCAAAATCCTATTACGAGACCTCCGGCTCGACCAGCGGCACGCTCCAGACGGAGGCCCGCGACGCCGCGAAGGCCTACGACGCCGCCAACGGCGGCACCGGCGCGTGGGATCCCGACCGGTTCGATCGCTACATCGTCGTCCACAAGCGCATTTCCGTTTACCTCTACGGCGGGGTCGCGCAGCTCGGCGGACCGCGCGTCGATCTCAACAACACCGTGGGCGTCGGTACGACCACGCACGAAATTGGGCACAACCAGAGCCTCGCCCACTCGCACTACTGGCTGCCGTCTGGCACCAATGCCGCCGGGCCCGGCGCCCACGTCGAATACGGCGACATCTTCGACGTCATGGGCACCTCCAGCGCCGGCGGCGCCGTCCCGCTGCACTTCAACGCCCCGCAGAAGGCCAAGCTCGGCTACCTCGACCCCGCCGCGATCACCGCCGTCACCACCGCCGGCACGTATCGGATCGCCCGGCACGACGACAAAGAAGCCGCCGGCGTCCGCGCCCTCAAGATCGCCCCGGTCGGCCTCGGCTTCGAATACTGGGTCGAGCACCGTCGAGTCGCGCCCGCGTCGTTTAACGCCGCGCAGCGCGACCGGCTGCTCAACGGCGCGCTGATTCACTGGGGCCCGGATCGCGCGGCGCCGAGCTTCACCACTGGGCAAGGTACCTACCTCCTCGACGCCACGCCCGCCTCCGCCGCTGGCGCCAACGACGCGCCCTTCCGCATCGGCGAGTCTTTCGTCGATCCCGACGCCGGCATCACCATCAAGCCGCTCGCCACCGGCGGCACTGCGCCGAACGAATACCTCGACGTGCAGGTTTCCTTCGGCGCCATCGACGGCAATCGCAACCCCGTCCTCGTCGCCGACGCCCCCGCCGGCCCGCTCAAACCCCGCACCAACATCACCCTCTCCGCCAGCGCCACCGATCCCGACGGCGACCCGCTTTATTATCGTTGGGATTTCGGCGACGG
>CAMATV010000422.1 GCA_945861235.1 Opitutus sp. GAS368 | reverse complement strand
CGGCTCACGCCCGCCGGCGGCGCAAAGGTCCACGTCTTGAGCTCAGACGTGTTGTCCTTCCGCTGGCGGTTGATGAGCACGCCCGCCTTGAGCGTCATCGGCGAAGAAAACGCAAAACTGCGCGAGATGTTCGCCGAGGCGCTCTTCATATCGCCGACAATTTCGTTCGGCTGACTCGTGGGGCTGGCCAGCGTATAGCCTGCCGGGTCGTAGGGGTCGACCGCCTGGCCGGTGCGATCGGTGACTGTGAGCTTCGGCGCGCGGCGGTTGTAGATGCCGTCAAGGCCATCGGCGCGAACGATCAGCGACCCCACTTGCGTGCTGCCGATGGTGCGAAAAAAACCATGCTCCAGGTCTTTTCGCTCATCCCAACTGCGCGAGTAATTCGCGTTGGCGTCGATCTTGTAGAGTTTGCCGTCGTGCACGTAACGTAGCACGGCAGAGGTGGTGCCGCGGGTGCGATCGCCGTAGGTCACGTTCTGCCGGAGGATGTCGTTGCCGGCCGCCGCACCCTGCGTGAACGTCGGGCCTCCCGTGTTGCCGGCGCCCCACGCCACGGTGTAGATGTTCTGGCGGGTGGGCGTATTGATCTGCACGTGCTCGAGATTGAGACGCAGGGAATTTTCGCGGTTGATCCGCCAGTCAAACGTCGTCGAGGCGAGCTGGCGCTCGGTGGTCTGGAGAACGTTTTGCTCGGCCGAGGTCGTCTGCACGCCGCGGAAAAGGTCCCACGTCGGGGAATCGTAATCCATGTCGTAGACGCGGGTGAGCTGGCTCAGGTTGACCGTGAAGGCGAAGTTCTGATTCACCGGGTGCGAGTAGTTAATGTCGAGACCGGGCTGGATCGCGCGCGCTTTCGAATGCGAATCGCTGCCGACCCGATCGCCCAGGCCGGGCGGCTGCAGGCGGTTGTCGGAATTGTAGGCACCGTAGGTATTGATTTTGAGGACACGGCGCTTGGCGCTGAAACCGCTCTTGCCGATCACATTCACGGTGCCACCCACGGCGTTGGCCGGGCGATCGGGCGTGGGGACCTTGGTGATTTCGATGCGATCGACGCTGCCGGAGGAACTCGCCGCCAGATCGAACGTGCGGTCGGCTGATGGCGTCGACACTTCCGCGCCGTCGATCATGAAGACGATGCCGCTGCCGGGCAGACCGCGAATGGAGGCGCTGCCCGCGGTCTGGGGCGCCCCGACGATGGAGATACCCGGCGTATATTTCAGGTATTCGCCGATGTTGCCGTCGCCGAGGTCGCCGATCTCGTCGAGCACGATCACGTTTTTGATATTCGGCGACATCTTCTGCTCGTTCACCGCGGCGGCCGCTGCGCTGAGGGCGGTCGATTCGACAACAAAACTTTCCAGTTTCACCGCGCTCTTGTCATCCAGCGTGGTCTGGTCGCGCGGAATCGAGAGTTCGAAATCTTGGCGCGCAGTAGTCGCGGCCGCCACGTTCATTCGCGCGGTCTTCGTCTCCATCCCCGCATAGGTCACGCGCAACTGCACCGGACCGGCCGGGACATTGGTGAACCGGTAGAGACCGTTGGCATCCGTGAGCACCTCAATCCGCGTGCCCTCGATGATCACGCGCGCATTATTGAGAAACGCACCGTTGCCCGTGCCAAGCACGCTACCCTCGATGGTGCCGGTGGCGGTCTGGGCTTGGGCCTGAACGGAGTCCATAAAAACGACGGCCACCGCGAGAGCGAATAGGGGCCGAATCCCGGACGAAAGAGAACGCGAAAAAACATCGCGGCAAAGCGTAACATAACTGCGGACCGACATAGAATTTTTGATGAGGCGTGGGCACATGGTTGGCGAAATTAGGCGACACAAAAGTGGCATTCGTGCTCCACGAATGTTGAAAGGCCCTTGGGCCCATCCGAGGCGCTTTAACAGGTAATATGTAGTGACCAAGTCGCAGTAGCCACCGGTGAAATCACTTGAGCGCACTCAGCGGCAATTTCCGCATCCGCAGGCGGGCAAGCCGATGCTTGTCCTGTTCGCCGCCTGCGCAGTAGGCGAGTAGCACCGCATCCTTGGTGAAGTGGATCGCCGTGTAGCAATAGCCCTCGTCCGCCTCGGTCATCCCATCGAGTAGAGTTGCCCGGCTCCAGGCTCCGGCCGGAAGCACACCTGTGGCCAAGACCAGCGGCGTGCGATCACCGCCAATCGGCTTCATCGACCGCGTCTCGTAGCTCGGCCCCGGATTCCAGATCGCGAGCAAACGATCCGAGCCGGGCAGGTGTTTCATCGACAACGGGGAATTGGGAGACGTAAACCGCGATGGCGCCGGCACGCTCCACGTCTCGCCGCCGTCGTGGGAGAAGAGCTCGTAGTGGCGTCCAAGATCGGTGCGCGCCCAGGCCCAGAGCACGCCGTTGCGCAGCTCGACCACCCCGGGCTCTTGCAAACCGCTGCGCGTGTGCGCCCCGGGCAAAGTGCCGTAGCCTTTGGCCTTCCTCCACGTGCGACCGTCGTCATCCGAAAGGAAAAACTCGGCCACACCGCGCCAGTCGACTGCCGACGAAGCGTTGCGATCCGCCAGACTCGGATGCACCGCCGCCGGTATCACGAGTCGCCCGGAGGCGAGGCGCACGACGCGGTCGTTGTTCACCACGTAGTATCCCGCAGCCGGCATACACTGGATCGCCGCGCCCCACGTGCTCCCCTCGTCGGTGGAGCGTCGGCACCACATCCGCATATCATGCCAACTCCGTCGCAGCAGATAGAACAAGCCGACGTCTCCATTGCCGAAGCGCAGCAGCGAGACGCTCATGACGTTCATCACATCATTCTCCTCAGGCGTTTCGATGAGGGTGTCCTTTGACCAGGTTTCACCGCCATCGGCCGAGTGCCGCGCCGCGAGCCGGGCCTTGGCTTCGTCGGAAAAGGAGGTTCCCTCGAAACGGCTGTAGACAAAGAGAATGCTCCCATTCTTCAGCGCCAGAAATGCTCCCTCGCTGTTGCGGGGGTTGCCGGGCCCGGGCGCCAAATCCAATACAATGGGCGCCACCAGGCTGGATGGGGCCTTAGGTGCGGTTGCCGCGCCGCGCACGACACCACCGAGCGTGACGGCCAATACGATCGTAAACAGGCGAAAACAGGAGGGAATTTTCATGGAATGGAAGTGAGAATTTGCCGCGCAAGCGGCTCGACCACGGCGACGATACGGTGCGCGAGATCCGCGTGACCCTCGATATTGGGATGACAACCGTCCGTAGTCCACGATTGGAGTTTCTGCCCGCGTTGCTGCAACTCGGTCCACTGGCCGAAATGATCAACTAAGGGCACGGTGAGTTCATACGCCACCACGCGAACCCGCTCCATATACCGCGCGAGGCGAACATTCGGGTCCTCGCCCAGGCCGTTGCGTTGATTTTCCTCTCCGAACCGCGGCTCGGTCATGAGCACTACGCGAGTTTTCGCCGCGCGCAGACGCGACACGATCAAGCGCAAATTTTCCTCAAATTGTTGCTCGGAAAGCCGCGATTCCATCTTCCCTGTGTCGACCCAACTGTCGTTGGTCCCATACATCACCGTCACGATATCCGGCCGCTGCGAAATGACGTCGCGTTCCAGTCGCTCGAGAGCCAGATCGGTCCGCTCGCCTCCGATGCCAACATTGTGCACCTGCGCCCGCACGCCTGCCCCGCGGAGGGCCGCCTGCGTGAGCGCCGGGAAAGTCTGTTGCGGCGTGACGCGCGGTCGCGCCCCGCGAGTGATCGAATCCCCCAGCGCGACGATGCGCACGGCAGCGCCATCGAGCGGTACCGCGACCGGCGCAAGAAAATCGGC
>CAMATV010000421.1 GCA_945861235.1 Opitutus sp. GAS368 | reverse complement strand
TCGTCGGCGACGCGGGCGAGGTGGGACCAGTTCGTCGCCATGTCGGCGCCGCTCTGGCCGACCTTGTGGAACGAGAACGGGCTTTGGACGTAGTAGCGTTTGCCGCTTTCCATCGCGGATTTTTGTTTTCCTTCACGGGTGAACTCCTGGAGGTGGAGCTTCGCGAGGGCGGGCTTGGGGTCGAAGGTGTCGATGTGCGAAGGGCCGCCTTCCATCATGAGAAAAATGCAGTTCTTCGCTTTAGCGGGGAGGTGGCCGGGGCGCGGCGCGAGCGGATTGACTTTCTCGGACGCGCGGGCGGGGGAAGAAAGCAGAGCGGAAAATGCGACGCTGCCGAGGCTCGCGCCGAGGCTATAGAGGAAGTCGCGGCGGGTGGGCGCGTGGAGGGCGCGGGCGCCGGCGCAGGGGAAATAGGGAGTGCTCATGTAAGAAATTGGGCTCGGAGTTTGGGGTTCGAGGTTTGGGGAATCTTCCTGCCCATAGAATTTTCCTGCCTTAACGGTTCGGAATTGGGGGTAGGAAGATTTTGTTGGTAGGAAAATTTTACGGAGACGGAGTGCGGGCGATCGTTGTGAAAGTGAGGTCGTGGAGGGCGAGGTTGGCCCAGAGGAGGCGGGTAAGTGGGCTCGCTTGGAGGAGTCGCTGGAGGTGGGCGCGGTGTGCGGTTTCGGCGGAGGGCAGAGAAGTCAGGATGAAGGCGGTGTCAGGCGCAGCGAGGTGGAAGCGTTGATTGCCGAGAGACGTGGCGCCGCGCGTCATCGGGAGCTGGCGGATGACCTCGGGTTCTCCGCCGAGTAAATGGGTCAGGGCACGGACGTAGAGGGCGGTCTCGAGGCCGGTGCCCCAATCGGTGATCAATGCTGTGACGAGGTTGAAGAATGGATCGGCATTATCGCCATGGATTGCGAAGCGGCGGCGCTCGGTTGTGTCCAGGGGAGCATTGACGAAGCGTGACTCGACGGAGGTCGGGCGAAAGTTGATGAGTTTTCCGCGCGAGGCGTCGGCGAGGAGCAAGTAGTTGAGCAGTTGCGCCTCGTGCGCTGGGGCGAGGGCCGTCTCGGTCTTGAGTTCGTAGAGCGCGCGATCGCCGATGAGGAGATCGGCGAAGTAGGTGTGGGCAAAACCGCGAAACGAGGCGGTGATCGGAAACTCGCGTTGCACGGGACCGAGCCCCGCGGCGGTGAGGCGCTCGGCGAGATCGGCTTGGTAGACGGCTTCGTCGCAGAGGCGCCCGAGGTCGCGGTGAGCGGCGAAGGCGTGCGCCATCACCTGATAATCGAGGTGTTTGAACTCCTCAGTAGAGAGCTGTGGCAGTGGAAAGGGCAACTCGATCGGCATCGGGGCGGGAGTGGAGCGAGGGAGGTGGTTTGGAGAAATCTTCCTACCAATAAAATTTTCCTACCCCAACGGATCGGAATTTTTGGGTAGAAAGATTTTATTGGTAGGAAGATTTTTCGGAGCAAGGCAGAGGAAAAAAGGCTCAGTCGACATACGAGAATTCGTTGGCGTTGAAGAGGGCGAGGCAGACGTCGGCGAGGGCGCGGGTGCGGAGTGGGACGTCGGCGGGGCGGAGGTCGGGGACGAAGTCGGCGTTGGCGTGGAGCGTCTCCGTGAAGGAGAATTTCTCGCCGGTGTTTTCCTCCACAGCTTCGCGGCGGATTTCGCGGGGCGGGGCGGGCGTGGTTGGCGTGTCGTTGGCGATGAGGGCGGTGATGGCTTTCCAGTGTGCGAGGCACGCGGCGCGTTCGGCGGCGCTCGGAGCGCGCGAATACGCGAGGGCAAAACAGCGGGCGAGGGCGTCGGCATCGGATGACGTTTCTTTGATCGCGCGGGCGGCGAGCGCGAGAGCTCGGGCGTGGCTCGCGGCACCGTTGAACAGGCTGAAGACCTGCGGCGTGACGGTGGAGGCGTCGCGGCGTTCGCAGGAAAAATCGGGCGTGGGCTGGTTGAAGACTTCCATCGCGGGATCGGGGAGGCCGCGGATTTTCAGCGCGTAAAGGCTGCGGCGGTGGCGCTGCGCCGGGAGCGGATTGGGAATCCACGCGGAAGCGAACGTGCCCATGACCTGGCGCGGTTGCAGGGCGGCCTCGAGGTTCATCTCGGGGCGGTTCGGAATGCCGCCGAGCGTTGGGTTCAGCTCTCCGGTGGCCGTGAGCATGGCGTCGCGCAGTTCCTCGGCGGTGAGCCGACGCGGGGCAAAGGCGGCGTAGCTCGTGCCCGCGGGATCTTTTTCGGCGAGGAGTTTGCGGTCGGGGTGCGCGGAGCTGCGGCGATAGACGTCGCTCGTCATGATGACGCGGTGGAGTTTTTTGAACGACCAGCCCTGCTCGACAAACGTGGCGGCGAGCCAGTCGAGGAGCTCGGGGTGCGTGGGTTTCTTGCCGGTGCTGCCGAAATTATTTGGGTTGCCGGCGAGCGGTTGACCGAAATGCCAGAGCCAGACGCGATTCACGATGGCGCGGGTGGTGAGCGGATTTTCGGTGGTCGCGACCCACGCTGCAAACGCGGCGCGACGGCCCTCGATGGTGTCGGGCACGGGATTTTTCGGCGCGACGCCAATCGCGCTGAGCACGCCGGGCGAAACTTTTTCCCCGAGAGCAAACGGATCGCCGTAGGTCAAAATGCAGGTCTGTTCGAGCTCGCCCTCGGTCAGGCGCGCGGCAGGCATGCGGAGGGGATTGAAGACGGACTTCAGCTCGGGTGTGCGGCCGTTGTAAACGGCGAGGGCGAAGGGCTCGTAGCGGTCGAGCTCCCATTTCAGGCGTTCGAGGCCTTTGCGGGCGACGCGTTCGTTGCCGTAGTCTTCGGGGCTGAAGCCGAGGAGCTTGGGCGGAAATTTATCCTCGGGCACCTTCAGCCGCGTCATCGCATTTCGCGCGAGGCTGAAGGCGCTCTCGAACTCCTTGCGCTTGCCGCTGCGCTCCTGGGTGCGCGCTTGTGCGACGGCGGCGTTCCATTTCTCGGGGTCGAGTGTCTTCTCTTCGAACCATTTCTGGGCCGCGACGAGCATCTGGGCGTCGAGCCGGCGGAGCGTCGCGAAGTAGTCGGCGCGGCGAGGTTCGAGGTATTTGGCTTCGTCGAAACCGGCGGTGTTTTCGTCGGGTAAAAACGCGGCCGGCCTCTCGGCGAGTTGGGTCGTCGCGAACGTCGCCTGGATCGCGTAGTAGTCGCGCGTCGGCACGGGATCGAACTTGTGATCGTGGCAGCGGGCGCACTGGAGCGACTGGGCGAGGAAAGTTTCGCCGACGCTGTTGGTGACGTCGTCGAGGAAGCGTTGGCGCGCGACCTTGGCGACTTCCATGCCGGTGAGTTCCCACGGACCCATCCGGAGAAAGCCGGTGGCAACGACCGACTCGGGATTTTCCGAGTCGAATTCGTCGCCGGCGATTTGTTCGCGGGCGAAGCGATCGTAAGGTTTATCCGCGTTGAAGGAGCGCACGACGTAGTCGCGGTAGCGCCAAGCGTTGCCGCGCTCGAAGTCGTTGGCGAAGCCGCTGCTGTCGGCATAGCGCGCGACGTCGAGCCAGTGCTGCGCCATGCGCTCGCCGTAGTGCGGGCTGGCGAGGAGGCGGTCGATCAGATTGCGGATCGCGGATTGCGGATCGCGGATTGAGTCGGCGGCGAAGGCGGTGATTTCTTCAGGTGACGGTGGGAGGCCGGTCAGATCAAACGTGGCGCGGCGGAGGAAGGTCCGCGCGTCGGCGGCAGGCGCGGGAGTGAGACCGGCGGGAAGTTTCGCGGCGAGGAAGGCGTCAACGGGATTTGCGATTACCGATTTGCGATTGCCGATTTTTGATGAGA
>CAMATV010000420.1 GCA_945861235.1 Opitutus sp. GAS368 | reverse complement strand
ACCGCCGCCATCGCGCGTGTCGAGGTCCTGCGCGACGGCGCCTCAGCCATCTACGGCACCGATGCGACCGCCGGGGTGGTGAACACGATCCTCCACCGCGACTACGAGGGCGTCAGTCTCGCCACGCGCTATGGCACGACGCAACACGGAGGTGGCACCGAATGGCGGGCCACGGTTGCCGGTGGCGTGCGCTCAAAGGACCGCGCCACCAAACTCGTGTTCAACTACGACTTTCTCGACCGGGAGGAAATCCGCAATGCCGACCGTCGTTTTTCGCGCACTGCCGACCACCGCCTGCGCGCTCCGGCCCCATGGAACGGTTCGACCGCCGACAACACCGTCGACTTGCGCTCCGACCGCGGTTTCCTTGGCAGCTTCCAGCGCGGGACAGTCACGGCCGCAAACACTGTCACCGGTTCGCGTCCGGCCGGTGTTGCCACGACTCAGCTCTCGGCCGCCGGTGTTTTCTTTTTCGTGCCGGCCTCACCCGGCTCCGCGACCCGCACGCTGCAGGCGACGACGCCCGATCGCAGCGTGAACTCGGCGGTGGGCGAGTATTACATGAACCTGAATGCTTTTCGGTTCCTCATCCCGGCCACGCGGCGCCACAACCTCTACGCGTCGCTCGATCATGAGTTCAGTAAAAATCTCACGTTCTTTTCCGACCTCACTTACTATCTCGCGGATTCACACAATGAGCGGGAACCTTCGCGTGTCGACGGCACGGCGGATAACAACATCTTTGTCTCGGCCGGGAATCCCTACAACCCATTCGGTACGCGTTTCTACGATGCGGCAGGCGCGCCCAACAGCGATGGCACGCCGCGCCTCACCGGTGCGCCGTCAGATGTGGTGCTCTCGCGGGTCACGCTGCCGGAGTTTGGCCCGCGCAAGATCGACGTGCGCTCCGAAACGATGCGGGCGCTCGCGGGATTGCGTGGACGGGTTTCCGACACGTGGAGCTGGGAAAGTGCGGTGCTCTATTCGCGGGCTGAAACCACCGACCTCGAGTCCAATGCGATCAAGGAGAGCCAGCTCCGCGATGCCGCCCAGCGCACCAACAGCACGGCGCTGAATCCGTTCATGACGACATTCTCGGTCGGCGGCGGCGCGCTCACGACGAGCGGCGCTCGCTTCGTCAACCCCGACTCCGTCATCGTCCCGCTGCGCGGCACATTTTATCGCCGCGGCGAGGCCGAACTCAGCAGCGTCGATTTCCGGGTCAACGGCGCTCTCTGGGAGCTGCCTGCCGGCCCGCTCGGGCTCTCGGCTGGCGGCGAGTATCGCCGCGAGACCTACGTCGATTTCCGTGACGCGGAATCCGGTCGACTCACGGCCGCCGACGTCAGCGCCCTCGGCCTGCAAGCGCGTCTGGTGGGTGACAACAACTACATCCAAGTCAGCCCGACCGACAACACCGACGCCCATCGCAACAATACCGCAGTCTTTGCCGAAGTGGTCGCTCCGCTCTACGGCAAACGCCAGGGCGACCTCCTGCAGTCGCTGGAGTTCTCCGGTGCAGTGCGCTACGAGAAATATTCTGATTTCGGCAACACGACGAAGCCCAAGGTCGGCCTTTCGGCCCGCCTCTTCGACTGGGTGATGCTGCGCGGCTCTTTCAATCAGGCCTTCCGCGCGCCCAATCTCGCCTCGCTGTTTTCGTCCGCCGCGCAGCGCAGCATCTCTGGCGTCAACGACGCTTACCGCGCCACGGTGACCAATTCCGCGGACGACGGCACGACCGGTCGTCGTGTCTCGTTGCGCACGGGCAATCGCAACCTGAAGCCCGAGGAATCTGAAACGTTTACAGTCGGCGCGGTCTTCGAACCGCCGGCGTTCAAGGGCTTCTCCATCGGTATCGACTGGTGGCGGCTCGATCAGACCGACGCGATCACGCGGCTGGATGCGGGCAACATCATCGCCGATGACACCGTCCTGCTCACGGCGGCCAACGCCGCGCAGCAAAGCGGCGTGGTGACCGCCGTGGACCTCAGCAACGCCGGCAGCCCGAATATCATTCGTAATCCGGTCACGGCCGCCGATCAGGCCGCATTCGTCGCCTATAATGCCACGCGTCCCCGTGCCCAGCAGCGTGCGACCGTTGGCTCCATCCGTTTCATCGGCGAATCCTACCTGAACGCCGCCGGACGAAAACTGGCGGGCGTCGATATTTTGATCGGCTACCGCTCGCCGAAGACTCGCTTCGGCACCTTTCGCGGAACGGCCGAAGCTTCCCATGTGCGCAAATTCGACGAACAGCTCGTCGCCGGCGGCCCGATCAGCGAATTGAGCTGGACCGACGGCAATACGCGTTGGAAGGGCTCGCTCTCGCTCTCTTGGAAGCAGGGTGACTGGAGCGCCGGTTGGGTGAGCGACTATTCCGGACGCACGAAGGATCCGTTTGTCCGCACCACCACGGCCATCGGTCCGGCAATTTCCAGCGAGGGTTTTCTCATCGTGAAAGATCAGTGGATCTCCAAGCTCAGTTTCGGCCGTCAATTCCGCGGCCAAGGCTGGCTGGGAAATTCCAGTGTGCGCGTGGGTATCAATAACCTCTTCGACGTCGAGCCGCCCTTTGCACTGGGCGGCGACGCCGATGGCTATATGCGCGGCTTCGGCGACCCGCGCGGACGCGCCTGGTATGTCGAGCTGACCAAACGCTTTTGATGCACGCTTCGCACCAGTCATTACTTCATGCCCCATGCACCTGCTTCGGCGCTTACGCATCATCACCGCGCTGGCGTTGATCGGGACCGCGGCGGTTACACTCGCAGCTGAGCCCGTCGCGGTCGGCAGCGCGGGGCGTGGCGATCTCCGCGTGATGCTGGTCGGCCAGGCATTGGTGAAGAAAGATCTGCGGACGGTCGTGCCAACATCGGTTGCGCAGGCCCGTGACTATCTCAGTGGCGCGGATGTCGTGTTCACCAACTTGGAGACGTCGATCGCGCCGGTGGGCTTCACGGGCCAGCCGCGTTCCGCGACGTCGGTTTACGGCCCGCCCGAGGTCTTGGAGTGCCTGAAAGCGATGGGATTCAACCTGCTTTCGCTGGCGAACAACCATGCGTTTGACCTCCTGGAGAGCGGCCTGCTGGCCACGCGCGGCGAAGTGGCGCGGCTCGGATTTGCCCATGCCGGCACCGGAGCAAACGCGGAACAGGCCGCCGGTGCGGCCCTCCTCGACACACCTGGCGGCAAGGTCGCGCTCGTGGCCATGGCCTCGGGCGGGGCGCAGCTCACGTCGGAGACGTGGGCCGGTCCCGGCAAGGCCGGCGTGAATTTTCTCGAGGTGAAGCCTGATGGTTCGCTCAACGCGGAGCAGCGGGATCGCATTCTTCATGCGGTCCGCGAAGCCGCGGCTCGGGCGCGCACGGTGATCGTCTATCAGCACAATCACTATTGGGGTGAGGCGCGCGGCAACGACGGGCCGCCGGGCCGGGAGCGTCGCATCGACCGTTTTGAAACGCCGGCGTGGATGGAAAAATGGGCGCGGCAACTCGTCGATGCCGGAGCCACGCTCTTCGTCGCTCACGGCAACCCCGCCCTCCACGGCATTGAAATCTATCGGGGGCGTCCGATCCTCTACGGTCTCGGTAACTACATCTTTCAATCCACGGGGAGTCTCGATCGTTACGGTCCGCTCACGTGGCAAAGCGCTGTGGTCGACGTGCAGTTCACTGGCGGCCGTCTCAGCGCCGTGCGGATGAAACCGTTAGTCTTGGCGATGGAAGGGGAGGCCCGCGGAGCGCCGTTCCTTGCACAGGGCGGTGAGGCTGCCGCGATTCTCGGCCGTCTTGCGGAGCTCTCGCGACGCT
>CAMATV010000419.1 GCA_945861235.1 Opitutus sp. GAS368 | reverse complement strand
GCCGGGATATTTGGGGTCGATATCGCCGACCATCACTTGGTCGATCGCGTTGTCGAGATTCGCATCGCGGGCGCCCCAGAGGAGGTCGCCGTTGAGCGGATTGCGGAGATTGAGGCCGAGCTGCGGCTGGGCGTCTTCGCAAATGTAGGCGAGCTCGAGGCCGGGTCGGCTGGGGTCGATGTCGGCGAGATATATGCGGTCGCCGTGGCCGAGCCCGGTGCTCCAGAGCGAGCGACCGTCATGGCTGATGGCGATGGCGCCGTTGAAGATCTCGTCCTTGCCGTCGCCGTTCACATCGCCGACCTGGAGGCCGTGCGCGCCCTGGCCCTGAAAGTTGAAGGACGCGCGCTCGTTGGTCCAGCGCCAGAGTTTTTTCAGCTTTTTGTTTTCGAGGGTCCAAGCGTCGATCTTCATCACACCATAGGTGCCGCGGATCGCGAGGAGGGCGGGCGTCTTGCCGTCGAGGTAGGCGACCCCCATGAGGTGGCGGCTCGCACGGTTGCCGGTGTTGTCGCCCCAGTGCTGCACGGATTGGAGTTCGATCCAGTCGGCCTGGTCGATCAATTTGCCGGTCTCCCCGTCGTGGACGGCGAGCCACTCGGGGCCTTCGAGGGCGTTGCCTTTGCGCGCACCTTCCATGGCCTCGGCTAGCGTGGCGGCGTAGGGTTTGGTGCGGAAACAGACTTCGGCTTTATTGTCGCCGTCGAGATCGCGGACGATGAACGGAGTCCACCACACGCCCATGTCGACGTTCCAGCCGAGGTCGTGGCGCCAGAGGAATTTTCCGGTTTTTCCGTCGTAGGCGTCGAACTTATACGTGCCCTGGCTGACGCGGACGCTGCCGGGGTCTTTGCCGCCGCCGGGCCATTTGACAACGAAGTCGTAAACGCCATCGCCGTTGAGATCGCCGAGGGCGGTCATGGAAATGCTGGTGACATCGTCGCGGAGTTTGATGGCGCGGTAATTTTGAACCGGAGAGTTCGCGGCGTGGGTGACACGGACGGGCTCTTCGATCTCGCGGCCGGCGACGACGGGACGCACGGACCAGGTGTTCTCGCGGTCGAGTGGGGCCGTGGCGTCGACGTAGTCGGTGGTGCGGGTGAGCGGCTGGGGGTTGAGCTTCGTGGCGGTGGCGCCGGCGGTGGCGCGATAAACGTTGAACGCGATGTCAGGCGCATCCGTTTTTAGGAGACGCCAGCTCAGGTAAACTTTTTTATCTTCGCTGACGAGGGCGACGGTGCCGCGGTCGATTTTTTCCTCGATGCGCTCGGTGGCCCAGCCGAGGGGCTGGCCGGGTTTGAAGAGCGGGTTGACGGCGTAGAAGTTGAGATTCGGTGGAATTTCCTCCGGCGACAGCGCGCGCATGGACGTATCGTTGGCGGAGGAAGGTCGCGTGCCGAAGGCGTTCACGGCGGCCGCGAGATCGGCGGGAGGCGGGGTGGCGGGCTGCGCCCAAGCGGAACCGGCCGCGAGGGCGGAGAAGAGGGCGAGGGTGGAGGTGAGCTTGATCATGGTGGCGGGGCGTGGGGGTGGCGGGATGCAGATAAATTATTTTGGCGCGGCGACCATCGCGATGTTTGGGCGCTTCGGCAAAGGAGCGTTTTCGTCGAGTTAGAAACGGGGATGGGCGGACACCGTGCGGAGGGGGCAGGAACGAATGGCGGCGTGCGGGGTTCGGGTGGCGCGGGCGGCGCGCTACGGTTTGGGCAGAGGGGCGGGCGAGGGCGCCCGCGCTCCCAGGGGTGGGATGAAGATTTCGAAATTGGGATGTGCCCAGAGGAGCTGTTCCCAGCCGAGATTTTTGTCGAGGGAGTCGTTGACCTCAAGAATGCCGCCGTAGCCATCGCCGAGGCGGCGGAGGTAGGCGGCCGAAAGATAGAGTGGGCCGGGGGCGGGGCGTGGGTAGGTGACGCGAAAGATGAGGTCGTTTTCGTCGGTGAGCTCGATGGTAGCGGCGCGGACGGTGAGCTGCTTGCGGGCGGAGGTGAGGATTAAAAGCAGGGCGGCTTCGCGGACGAGGCGCGGGCGGTGGGCGGCCAGGTTATCGGTGGTGAGGGCGGGAATCTTCGCGGTGGGGTCGATGAGTTTAAGCGCGGTGGCTTGCGCCATGGTGACGACGAGTTCGAGGCGGTCGGGGTGAAGCGTCGCGGAGTGAAAAGCTTCGAAAGGGTCGTGGGCGCGGGCGGGTGAAATGAAGGTGAAGGCGGCGAGAAAAATGAGGGCGCAGAGTGGTGTGACGGCCCGAGGCGGGGGCGCACGGTCCCTGCACTCACGTGCAGGGCTACGCTGCAATGGTGGCCCGCTTCGTGAGCAGCGGGAGGAGCAGCGCGCAATCACTGTTTCAGTGCGACGAGCGTGATGTGGGGACGGGGGGCGGGTTTCATGCCGGCGCCGAGGAAGAAGCCGGGGTGGGGCGGCTGATTGTAGGCCACGTTTTGCCAGGCGATGGCGAGGCGATATTGCGGGTCATGCATGAGCGTGTAGAGGCGGTGCTCGGTGGGGATCGTCGTGGAAAAAATGCGGAGCTCCTTGTTGTCGGTGGTGCGGAGAATGACTTCTTCGCGCCAGTCGCCGAGGAGGTCGACGCTGAGAGCGGGGGTGGATTTGGTGCCATTGTTGGAGGTGCATCCTTCGGCGGTGAGCAGCGGATCCTCGGTTTCCTTTTCCCAATTCCATTTTGAAATACGGTTGCCGTTGAGGATTTCGCGGAGCAGGTCGCCGTCCCACCAGATGCCGAAATTGCAAGAGCCGGGGTTCTTCTCGGAGATTTTTTCTCCCTTCACAGTGTAGAGGCCACGGATCCGGGGGCCGCCGGAGGCCCACATTTCATAGCCGGGGTGACGCGGGTCGAGATCGAGGGCGAGACCGCGGCCGACGTCGGGGGAGGCTTCGGTGCCGCCGGGTTTGCTCCAGAGCAATGCGCCGGTGGAGGCGTCGCGGAATTCGATGGCGTGGGGGTGTTTCGCGTTTTCGTGGATATCGAAGACTTCGAGACCGGGACGATTCGGATCGAGGTCGGAGACGTGCATGGCGTCACCGTGACCGAGTTGGGTGGTG
The DNA here is from genome assembly GCA_945861235.1 of Opitutus sp. GAS368. GTDB lineage: Bacteria > Verrucomicrobiota > Verrucomicrobiia > Opitutales > Opitutaceae > GAS368. The sequence goes on along the minus strand of CAMATV010000419.1, from coordinate 770 downwards.
TAGCGCGGAGTACCGTCACTGTTGATACACATGGCACCGTAGATGATTTCGTCGCGGCCATCGCCGTCGACGTCGGCGACGCTGATGCCGTGGTTGCCTTGGCCGCGGTAGGGATTGGTGCGGTCGGCGGGGCCGTATTTATCGCTGTCGAAGAACCAGCGCTGGGCGAGTTTGCCGTCGCGCCAGTCCCACGCGACGAGGGTGGTGCGGGTGTAGTAGCCCCGGCACATGACGACGCTGGGGCGGACGCCGTCGAGGTAGGCGACGCAAGCGAGGAAGCGATCGACGCGGTTGCCGTAGCCGTCGCCCCAGTCGTTGATGTCGCCGCGGGCGGGGAGGTAGTTCGTGGTCGCGAGGGCTTTGCCGGTGAGGCCGTCGAAGACGGTGAGGAACTCGGGGCCGTCGAGGACGTAGCCGGTGCGCGACGCGACCATTTTGCCGTCGGGGGTGGTGCGGCTACCCGTTTTGTCACGCGAAGGAACGAGGGAGTCGCCCTTGGTGCGGTAGTCGGCGTTGGCGTCGCCAATCACTTTTCCCGTGCCGTCGATAGTGCCGTCCGCGGTTTTGCAGACGAGTTCGGCGCGACCGTCGCCATCGAGATCGTAGACCATGAACTGCGTGTAGTGGGCGCCGTCGCGGATGTTTTTACCGAGGTTAATGGTCCAGAGCAGGCGTGCGCCGGCGGGGGAGGTGGAGTCGAGTTTGTAGGCTTGGAAAATGGGTTCGTCGGTGATGCCGGCTTGGGCGTTGTCGCGGGAGCGGCCGGTTTG
>CAMATV010000418.1 GCA_945861235.1 Opitutus sp. GAS368 | reverse complement strand
GTGCGCGGGGCGTTCCCACGCAATATCGCGCTCTCGCCCGATGCGGGCTGGCTGCTCGCGGCCGGTGCCGATTCGAACACGGTAGCCGCGCACAAAGTGAATCCCACGACCGGCGAACTGACTTATCAGACCAAGGGCGTGATCAACGTGCCGGCGCCGATCTGCATTTTGTTTGTGACGCGGTAGGCGCGTGGGCCAAGCAGTTGGGCCGCGGTTTGCAGGACGAGGATTTCTTTGGAGGTCAAGCGGGGTATAACCGGAAATGAAGTCAGCGGCGCACGCTGGGCGTGGCTCGGGTGTCTCGCCCGAGAGCGACTGGGTATCGGGCCCACTCGCTTCCGCACCCGTAGGAAGGACGCCTAGACCACCTCAATCAATGACGGCACCTGCAGCTATGATCAAACGCGGCGGCACGCGGATATTTTCGTTAGATTTCTCCCCTCACTCGTGCATGGTTTCGTCCGCACCCCGCGACAGCCTCCTGCCGAATCCACCGTCGGCTATCCATCAACTCCGATCACCCCCGTGAACTCCATCCGATTCCCCGCCTTGATCGCGCGCGCTGGCGGCGCGCTGCTGTTTGCCACCGTGTCGTTCGCCCAGACTCCCACTACCGACCCGCTGACGCTGGCGAAATACGACACCAATAAAAACGGCCGCCTCGATCCCGAGGAAGTCGCCGCCATGCAGGCGGCGCGAGGGACCCCGGCCGTCATCGACAACAAGTCCGCCGACCAGCCGGTCATTTTATCCCCGTTCGAAGTGGTGTCACAGGATCGCGGTTACTACGCGTCGAGCACGATGTCCGGCACGCGGCTCAACTCAAAGGTCGAGGATCTCGCTTCGTCCATCTCGGTCATCACGAAGGAGCAGATGTCCGACTTTGCGATGCTCGATATCAACGACATCTTTCTTTACGAGGCGGGCACGGAGGGCACCGGCACCTACACGCAGTTCGAGGTCGACCGCAACGGAAGCCCGACTGACAACTCGCTCAACCCGCAGGGATCGAACCGCGTGCGCGGGGTCGGCGCCGCGAACCTCTCCTTCGCCAACTTCGAGACGAGTGGCCGGATGCCGATCGACCCTTCGGTGCTCGACGCCGTGGAAATCAGCCGCGGGCCGAACTCGACGGTGTTCGGCCTCGGCGCCGCCGCCGGCACGGTGAACATGGCGCCCGCCTCGGCGAACCTCACCCGCGATCGTTCGCAGACGAGCATGCGCTGGGACAGCTTCGACGGCTATCGTGCGAGCCTGGATATCAACCGCGTGTTGTGGCGCAACAAACTCGCGGTGCGCGGCAACGCCGTCTTCCAACACGATGGCTACGTCCGCAAGCCCTCCGGCACCGACACCAGGCGGTTCAACACCATGATCCGCTACCAGCCCTTCAAACGCACGACGCTCACGGCCTCGCATTTCTACTTTCACATCACGGGCAACCGGCCCAACACCACGCCGCCACGCGACGCGATCACCGGCTGGATCAAGGCGGGGATGCCCACGTGGGACCCCGTCACCACGACGGCGAAAATCAACGGCGTGCGCGTGCCCGGCACATTTACGGCGTCGACGTTGCCGGTCTATTTCACGAGCGCCAGTATCCGCGACCAGTCCGCACTGTTCATCAATACCGACGGTGCGATCGGCTATTGGGGGCCGGGCCGCACGAGCAGCACGGCGACGCCGGAAGGTCGCAACCAGAACATCGTCTTCGTCAACACCACGCCGGAACAGATTCGCGCGACCCAGCCGCTGTTCTCGAGCGATCCCTCGGTGACCAGCAAGTCGATCTACGACTGGGAACACGTCAATTTGGCCGCGATGAACCGGATCAACGAAACGACGCTCATGACACACCTGCAGATCGAGCAGATTTTCCTCGAGACCAGGCGACACTTGCTCGCGCTACAGGCGGGCTATTTTCGCGAGGCGTCGCGGCGCGACAACCGCGCGCTCTACGGCACCGCCGGCAGCTCCGGGGCGACCGGTTTCCTGCACATCGACGCCAACGAGCGGATGGTTGACGGCAGTCCGAATCCCTTTTTCCAGCGGCCCTATCTCGGCTTCTGGAACTCGAAGGGCATCTCGGGAGGACCCTCCGAGCGCGAGACGTATCGCGCCCAACTCGCCTACCGGATCGACCTGCGTCAGGAAAAAAGCCTCCTGCGCTGGGCCGGCATGCAGCAACTTCTCGGATACGGCGAATACAAGGCGAACCGCTCGCGCTCGACGATCTGGCGCGACATGCTCGTCTCGCCCCATGCGTGGAATCCCACGCGCACGGGCACGTCCAGCAATTATGCCCCGCTCAATACCGCCTTCACTTATTACCGGTACTACGTGGGCGACAACCAGGGCTTCAACGCCGACCAGGGGCCGCGCGATTTCACGCCCGGCATCTATCCGTATCGCTGGGGTGGCTGGACTAATCCGGGCGCGGCCAACGCCACGCCAAATTTCGTCACCGAGCAAGCCAAGCTGGCCCCCGATTTCTGGTTCGATTCGACGAGCACCTGGGACAAGGCGATCCTGAGAACCGGCGGGGTGGTGCTGCAAAGCCACCTCCTCAGCGATCGCATCGTGTCGACCTTTGGTTTCCGCCAGGACTCGCGCGACCAGCGGCAGCGCGGCACCCCGCTGTTTCGCGCCCTGCCGGACAATACCGTCGTGCTCGACTACGACTCTACGTTTAACCTCAACCCCGCCGACTGGGTACATGCCGAGGGCAAGACGAAGACTGCGGGCGTCGTCGTGAAGCCCCTACGGTGGTTGAATCTCCACTACAACCAGTCCGACAGCTTCCAGCCGCAGGGCTACGCGGTCGGGCTTTACCTTGGACAGTTGCCCGATCCGACGGGACACGGCAATGACTACGGCTTTTCGCTGAATCTGTTCGGCGGCAAGCTCGTCCTGCGGGCGAACAAATATGAGACCACGCAGATCAACTCGCGCAACGGCAGCGCGCGGATCATCGCGCAACGCGTGCGCAACCTCGATTTCGATTCTCCCAACGGCAACCAGTTCTTCAATCTGGCGACCCGGGCCACCGCGTGGGTGACGAATGCCGCCGCCGTGCAGGGCCGCACGCTCACGAGCGATCAGATAAACCAGGAAGTCGCGCGCGTCACGAAACTCGATGTGTCATTCTTCACGCGACCGGAAGCGCGCGATGTGCAGAACGAGCTCGTCGCCGAAACCCAGGACGTCACCGCCAAGGGCGTCGAGGTCGAGGTGCACTGGAATCCGACGGCGTTTTGGACGACGAAGTTCAACGTCACCAAGCAGGAATCCATCGACTCGAAGCTCGCGCCGGCCGTCTCGCAGTGGATCAACGAGCGCCTGCCGATCTGGCAGAGCATTATCGACCCAGAGATTAATCGTCCTTGGTGGACCGAGCGCTATAACGGCACCAATTCGCCGTCCCAGTTTTTCGCCAGCAGCGTGAAGACGCCGTATGACGTCGCGGTCGCCAACCAAGGCAAGAGCCGTCCGCAGATTCGCAAATATCGCATGAACCTGAGCACGAGCTATCGGCTCGCCGGCCTGGGCCTCGACCGTGAGTGGATCAAACGCTTCACCCTCGGCGGCGCGCTGCGCTGGGAAGACAAGGCCGCGATCGGCTACTACGGCGTCGAGCAGTTCCCCGCCGTGATCACGACACTCGATCCGAACCGGCCGATTTACGACCAGCAGCGCCTGTATCTGGATGCCTTCGCGAGCTACCGGCTGAAGCTCACCAAAAAAATCAACACCACCCTCCAGCTCAACGTCCGCAACATTCAGGAGAACGGGCGGCTCCAGCCGATCAGCGCTTTTCCCGACGGCACGCCGAACGCCTA
>CAMATV010000417.1 GCA_945861235.1 Opitutus sp. GAS368 | reverse complement strand
GAAGGGAAGACGGAGAACTGAGGGTCGGCGAGCAGACCGCCGACGCCGAGTTGGGCGAGACCGGGGCCGATGGCGCGGATGAGCACAATTTTCGGCACGGTGCCGCGGATGACAAAGCCGGGGGTAAGGACGTTGGCGCCGGTGCCGACAAAGCCGAGGGTGGAGACGTTAATGACGCGGACGGGAGAGTCGTCGCTGTCGGCATCGTAGACTTCGGCGAGGGCAACGCCGGTGGTGCCGGTGCCGCTGGCGGCAACCTTAACGCTGTAGCCGCCTTGGTTGACGGGAAGCGTCGTCTGAACGGCGGCGTCTTTCGAGGAGGCGGTCAACGGGAAGGCCCCGAGGGACGCGAAGGCCGTGGAGAGGGGCGAGGACCCGCCCCAATCGTCGTTGCTGGCGGCAGTGGCCTGGGTCTGTTGGTTGACGACATCGAGTTTGAGATCGCTGAGCCCGGAGAGGCCGAAGGCGGAGAGGGTGGGGCCGACGGCGCGGACCACGACTCGTTTGCTGCCGGTGCCGCGGAGGACGAAGCCGGGAGTGAGGTTTCCGCCGGGCTGCACCAAGCCGCGGGTGGCGACGTTGACCAGGCGCGAGGGCAGGACGGTGGGATTGCCGGCTTGGAGGATTGTGCCGCCGGATGCGACGATGACGGTGGAGAGGCCGTTGGAGGCGACGGCGAAGAGGGTCTCTCGGTAGGCAAGGAGTGGGAGGGCATTCCACGTTACGCTGTCTGGCGAGAAGAGGGCCACGCCTTGATCGGCCACGATGAAGAGGCCGCCGTTGGCGGCGGTGACGCCGCGGTAGTTGTTGTTGGTGAGAGCAGGCGGGACGCGCCGAGCCCACGTTTGCCCATCAGTCGAGGCAAGAATCGTGCGGGCGGTTCCGACGATGTAGGCCGTGCCGCCGTCAACGCAAATGCCTTGGAGGCTATCGAGCGCGGTGCCGGAGAGAGGAGGCGGGGGAGGGACGACGTTCCATGTGGTGCCATCGGTGGACGTGCGGATAACGCCGCTAGCGCCGATGGCGATGAAGGTGCTGCCGAAGGTGGCAATGGCCTGGAAATTGGTGGTGATGCCGGAGGCGATCGTGGTCCACGTGGTGCCATTGGTGGACGTGCGGATAACTCCACCGTTCCCGACGATGACCCAACGACCGTTGGCGTGGGCGATACCGCGAAGGGACTGAGTCGTGCCGGAAGCGGTCGTATTGCCAACCCAAGTGGCGGCATCGAGTGACGTGGTGATGTAACCTTGATCACCAATGGCGACGTAGCGTCCGGCTCCGTAGCCGATCGCGTTGAGCCCGTTGGCGGCAGGGATCGGGAGGCGCGTCCACGTGACGGCGTCGGGAGAGGTCAGGATGCCGGTGCTGTTGCCGACGGCGAACCACTGGGTATTCAGGAAGGTCACACCGTTGAGCTGCACCATGGTCCCGTTGCCGCCGCGTTGGGTCCAAGCGAGGCCGTCGAGCGTGGTGGCGATTTCCCCGCCTTGGCCGACCGCGACGGTGAGGCCGTTGGCCGAGGTGCTGGCAAGACGGGCGGTGTTCAGGTTGAACGGCAGATTAACGCTGGTGAAGACGGCGAAGTTGGGCGTGACGACGATGCGCTCGCCGTCGGTGGTGATGATGAACTGCGAGCCGTTGTGGGTGACGCTGCGGAGGTTGTTAGTGACGGTGGGGGTCGTACGATTCGTCCATTCGATACCATCGGCCGAGGAATAAATGCGGCCGGCGTCACCAACGGCGATGAACTGGCCGGTGAGCAAGGATACGTTGTAGAAATTTTGAGTGACTCCGGGGAGAGTGACGCGGGTCCACGTGACGCTGTCGGGCGAGGTGAGGATCGTGCCGGTCTGGCCGACGGCGACGTAGGCGCCGAGGCGGCCGGTGATGCTGGTGAGCTGCTGAGTAACGACGGGCGTGAGTGGCGGGCGGAGGCTCCAGTTAATCCCGTCAGGGGAAACGAGGATGGTGCCGGAGTTGCCGCAGGCGAGGAATTGGTTGTTGGCGTAGGTGGCCGCAAGGAGGGTTTGCGTCGTCGGGGAGGTGCGCTGGGTCCAGACGAGCGTATCGGGTGACGTGAAGATCGCGCCGCCATCACCGACGGCGACCCAGAGACTGCCGTTGTGCGCAATGCCGCGCAGAGCCGTGGTGGGCGCAGCCGCGGTGGGCAAAGTCGCGGCGAGGGACCAATTCACGGCATCGGGCGAGGTGACGATGCGGCCACCGATGCCGACGGCGAGGAACTTGCCGGCGCCGAAGCCAACGGAGAAGAGCGTGCCGAGGGCGGGGGTGGGGTTGCGAAAGGTGAAGGTCGGCGTGACGGCGACCGCGATCGTGGCTGGATTACTGGTGACCGTGCCAGCGGGGCCCGTGATTTTGACGACGTAACTCCCGGCATCGGCAGACTGGAGCGGTGAGAGGGTAAAAGCGGCGGCGGTGGCTCCGCTGATGGACACGCCGTTGCGTGACCATTGGTAGGTTAAAGGTGGGGAACCGCTGGGCGAAACGGACAGTGTGATGATGCCACCGGGCAGAAGGGTCTGACTCTCGGGCTGGGTGGCGAGGGTGGGTGCGATGCCCGAAGGTGCGGTGAGATCGGGTTTGGTTTCGAAAGCACCGATATCGACGCCCGAACCGATGGGGCGGGCGGTGCCCTCGAAATCGGTCGGAGCGGCGAACGCGGAGCCGCCGTTGTCGATCGCAATACTGCCGGGGCCGGGGCGGAAATTGTTCGTATCCGGGGCGGTGAGACGGGGGTCGAGGAGGTAATTGCGGGAGCCGAGGACGGTGGTGGAATCGGCGGCGATCGAGAGCGTGCCGCCCGAAATGACGTTGTAGTCCCACGTGGAGTTGGTGTTGCGGGCGTCGAAGATCGCGTTCAACGACGGGGCGCGGGTCACGAGGATGTTGTTTAACCAGCGGACGCCGTCGGTGTCCGAGCAGCTGAAGTCTCCGAGGGTGGTGATCGTATTGCGGAGCGGGAGGTTGTTGTAAGCGGTGTTATGGCGGACGGTGATGTTATCGCTGAGGCTGATGACGAGGGCGCGGCCCACATTGCCGTAGATCAGGTTGTTTTCGATGAGCGTGGCAGGACGATAGACTCCAGCGGTGGAGCCCTCGAGGGTGTTGCGGAAATCGTCGAGTTGGATGCCGATACCGACGCGGAAATTGGTGCCGCCTGCCCGGGTGTTGACGACGCTGTCGTTTTCGAAGGATTCGTTGCCGCGAACGATGATATGGAAGCCGGGGGCCTGATCGAGGGCGACCGGTTGGTAGAGGGAGATGCCGCTCGCTTGCGAGAAGTTCTGGTCACCGTTGCGGAAGAGCCGGTTGCCTTCGATGGTGAGGTAGTCGAAAGAAAAGGCGCTGATTCCGTGGCCCGAGCAGTTATGGATATCGTTATTCAGGATACGCACGCGATCGCTGGAAACGATAATGCCGCTCTGGTTGGGGTTCGTGATGTCGAAGCCGGAGAGCGTAATATTGGAGCCCAAGACGCGGACTTGGCCTACGATTTTGGCGGCACCGCGGGTGGGAGAAGTAAACGTGATGGGGGCTGTGGGCGAACCGGAACGGAGCAGCGACACGGTCCCGGTGTAGGTCCCGGCTGCGACCGTCACGGTGTCGCCCGGAGCGGTGGCCAGAAGTGCCGCGCGGGCAATATTGCGAAACGGTCGAGCGGCGGTGAGGCCGTTGTTGGTATCGCTGCCGGTGATCGCGACGAAGTAGTCCGCGGCGCAGAGGGGTGAGGCCAACGCGAGGAGGAACGCTGCGGACCAAAGAAGTCGGCGGAGGGTGGGCGAGAATTTCATGCTAAATTCGATGAATCAGGAAGACCGTGAACTCCCG
>CAMATV010000416.1 GCA_945861235.1 Opitutus sp. GAS368 | reverse complement strand
GTGAGGGCGAGGAGGAGCAAGGCGCCAGTGAGCAGGCCGGACATTTCCTCGGCGGCGTTCATGCGCATGACGACGGGGAGGCAGGCGAGGCCGTTCTTGAGGACGGCGATGGCGGCGACGCCGAGGAGCGTGCCGTGGACGGTGCCGGTGCCGCCGAAAATACTGGTGCCGCCGAGCACGACGGCGGTGATGGCGAAGAGTTCGTAGCCGGTGCCGGCGTCGGCCTTGGCTTGGCCGAGACGTGCGGTGTAAATAATCGCGGCGATGGCGGCGATGAGACCGGCGAGCACATAAACCAACGCAAGGCGGCGACCGACGGGAAGGCCGGCGTAGCGCGCGCCTTCGGGAGCGAGTCCGATGGTGCGGAAGGCCCGGCCGAAGGTCGTGCGGTGCACGAGGAGACCGACGGCGAGGGCGACGGCGAAGAAAATCCACGCTTGGGTGGGGAGACCGAGCCAGCGTTCTTGGCCGACGAAAAGAAATGATTCGGGGAAATCCGTGTAGGTGATGGCACCGTGCGTGATGGCTTCGGCGAGTCCCCGGAAGAGCGAGTAAGTGCCGAGCGTCACGATGAGCGGCGGAAGGCGCAGGACGGTGATGAGGGTGGCGTTGAGGCCGCCGGCCAAGGCACCGAGGACGAGCGTGAGGCCTGCGGCGACGGGGATGGGGAGGCCGCCGTCGTGCCAGAGTTTGCCGAAGAGGATCGCGCACAGGCCGAGGAGCGAGCCGATGGAGAGGTCGATGCCGGCGGTGATGATGACGGGGGTGAGGGCGAGGGCGAGGAGGCCGATTTCGCAGGAATGCCGGAGGATGTCGAATTGGCGGTCGAGCGTGCCGAAGCCGACGATCACGCCGCGGCGGTTGGTCGTGGTGCCGGCGAAATAGAAGAACAACCACTCGGCGATGAGCACGTAGAGCAGCAGCATTTCGTGGCGCGTGAGAATGGCTTTCCAGTCGCGGGGATTTTTGGTGCCGGGAGAAACAGACATGGTGAACCGCTAATTTTTGCTAATCGGCGCTAATCACGGAGAGGGGATGAATTCGGAGAGGATGACGCGTTGCCACTGCAAGCCGTCGTTGTGGCCGAAGTTGATGAGATATCCGACCGGTTGGCGCGTGAGTCGGAGATAGTCGATCAGCTGGGCCTCGTGTTCGGGAGCGAGCACAGAAACGGCTTTGAGTTCGGCGATCAGACAGCCAAAGACGAACAGGTCCGGGACGTAACGTTTCTTGAGTTCACGGTCTTTGTAGAAACAGCGGAGTTCTTGTTTCGATTGGTAGGCGATCCCGCGTATTTCCAATTCGATCTCCAGGCATTCTTGATAGATTTCTTCGCTCAGTCCGTAGCCGCGTTCGTTGTAGACCTCGAATGCAGCCCCCATCGTTTTGTAGCCCTCGTCTTTGTAGATTTCTGGTTTCATAAATTAGCGCCGATTAGCGGAGATTAGCGGTTTAGTTTTCTCGTTCTGAGGCCGTCGGCGACGACGGCGAGGAGGATGATGGCGCCTTGGATAGCCTTTTCCCAATAGGCTTCGATGTGGAGATGGGTGAGGGCGGGGGAGACGCACGCGAGGAGGAGCAGGCCGGCGAAGGCACCCCAGAGATTGCCACGTCCACCGGAGATCGCGACGCCGCCCACGACGACGGCGGCGATCACCTTGAGTTCGAGGCCGGCGCCACTGAGCGGCTGCACTTGGGGGGACTGGGCGAGATTCATCATGGCGGCGAGGCCGGTCAGGGCACCGATGAATCCAAAAACGAGAAACGTGACGAGCTGCGGGCGAATACCCGCGAGGCGCGCGGCCTCGGCATCGGTGCCGACTGCGTAAACGAAACGGCCAGCGGCTAAGTGCCGCATCGCGAGTGCCAGCGCCACGAGGAAGACGACGGAGGCGCCCACGAGGACGAGTTGGCCGGCCATTTGGCTGAGACCGAACCATTGGATGCTGTCGGGGAGATTTACGAATTCACCCTGGCGCACGAGGTTGAGGCCTTGGCGAAGCGTGACCATGGTCGCGAGCGTGACGACGATGGACGGCAGGCGCAGGCCGGCGATGAGGAGGCCGTTGACTGCACCGAGCAGCGCGCCGAGCGCGATGGAGGCGGGGAGGACGAGCAGGAGCGGCCAACCGCGGGCGGCGAGGAGGCCGGCGCACACGCTGCAAACGGAAAACATCGAACCGACGGAGATGTCGATTTGCCGCGTGATGATGACGCAGGCCATGCCGCAGGCGACGACGAGGGTCGGAGCTTCGCGCGTCAGCAGCGAGAGGAGCGGTTGCGGCGAGAAAAACGCGGGTGCGAAAATCGCCATGCCGACGAGGACTGCGGCGAGCGCACCGAGGACGGACAGTTCGCGGAAGTAACGTTTCATACGGCCCCTTTCTCGGTGGTGCCCAAGGCGGCGGCCATGACGTCGTGCGGGTCGGAGCCGCCGGGGAGAATCGCGCGCAGGGTGCCTCCCCCCATCACACCGATGCGGTCACTCATGCCGATGACTTCAGGGAGGTCGCTGGAAATCAAAATCACGGCGAGGCCTTCTTTTGCGAGACGGCGGATGATCTTGTGGATCTCGCTCTTTGCGCCGACATCGACGCCTTGGGTCGGCTCGTCGAGGATGAGGAGCTTGGGCTTCGTCGCGAGCCAACGGGCGAGGGAAACTTTTTGTTGGTTTCCGCCGGAGAGGCTGCCGCCGGGGGCGTCGGGGCCGGCGCATTTCACCGCGAGGTCCCGGATGAAATCGAGCGCGAGGGCGCGTTCGGCGCCGAAACGCAGCCACGTCGTCGGGAAGAAGCGGCGGTGGATCGCCATCGTCAGGTTGTGTGCGAGGGGGAGTTCGAGCACGACGCCGTGGCGACGGCGGTCTTCGGGGACGTAGGCGATGCCGTGGGCGACGGCCGCTTGCGGCGAGCGGAGGGTGAGGCGTTGGCCGTGGAGCGTGATCTCGCCGGAGTCCGCCGGCGTGAGGCCGAAGAGGATACGGGCGAGCTCGGTGCGACCGGCGCCGACGAGTCCGCCGAGGCCGAAAATCTCGCCGGACCGGACCTCAAAGGAAACGTTGTTCACTCCGGACGCGCGGCAACCGACGGCCCGGAGCGAGAGCGCTACCGCGTGGCCGGGGGCGGACTCCGCGGCGGGATAGATTTGGGCGACTTCGCGGCCGACCATGAGACGGATGAGACCGGCTTCGTCGATGTCGCCGACGGCGTGCGTGCCGACGCTCTGACCGTCGCGCAGGACGGTGACGCGGTCGGCGAGGGCAAAGATTTCCTCGAGGCGGTGGGAAATATAAATGACGCCGACGCCGTTTTTACGGAGGTCGCGGACGACGGCGAAGAGGAGGAGTTGCTCCTTTTGAGTGAGGGACGCGGTGGGCTCGTCCATGATCACGATGCGGGCACCGGCACCGAGTGCGCAGGCGATTTCCACGAGCTGCTGCTCGGGCATGGAGAGGGAGCGAACTTCGGCTTCCGGGGAAATCTCGGCGCCGATGCGGGCGAGCAATTGCTCAGCTCGGGCGCGGCGGGCGGGCCAATCGATCCGCGAGCTGGCGGACGTGGATTCGAGGCGGAGCGCGAGATTTTCGGCGACGGTGAGGTCGGGGAACAAGGCCGGCTGTTGGTAAATGCAGGCGATGCCGAGCGCGCGCGCGGTTGAAGGGGTCAGGTTGGCGACGAGTTGGCCGGCGAGGGTGATCGTGCCGCCGTTGGGTTGATGCGCGCCGGTGACGACCTTAATGAGCGTGCTTTTGCCCGCGCCGTTTTCGCCGAGCAAGGCGTGGACCTCGCCGGCCTGAAGATCGAAATCCACGCCGCGAAGCGCACGCACGCCACCGTAGTTTTTTACGAGTTGGCGGAGTGCGAGGAGGGGG
>CAMATV010000415.1 GCA_945861235.1 Opitutus sp. GAS368 | reverse complement strand
ACGCTCTGGTGGCACACGCCCACCTACACCACGCCGTTCGCCCGCACGCCGTGCTCCACGATCCTCCGTGACGATTGGAAACTCATCCACTACTTCGGCGACTTCCTCGATGTCACCGGTGCCGTCCCCGAAAACGAAGGCGCCTTCGGTAAACTCGTCCTCGGCGCGCGCACCGAACTTTACCATCTCGTCACCGATCCCGGCGAGACCACCGACGTCGCCGCGAAAAATCCCGCAAAAGCCGCCGAGCTGATGGCCGCGTTGAAGAAACTCTGGGCCGACACCGGCGCCACGTTCCCTAAAACCAATCTCGCCTATCGCCCCGACAATGCCAATTGGTGGAAACGCGCGGTCGCCGGCAAGAGTCCGGATTGATTGGCTGCCATGGGCCATCAGGTCCGCGCCGCACCCCCGCCGCTACGCCCCCCACTGCGGGAAAGCCGAGATCGAAACGTAGGAGCCCGCTTGCGGGCGATTCCGCGCTGGTCTGCGGAAGATGCTGAGTGGCGTTCGGCAATCGCAACCCGCGTTTCCATCCTCGAGCGCCTCGCGTCTTCGGCTAATTCTCCCGATCGTCTCATGCCGCCTGATTCGCCACGCGCCGTCTTTCTCAGCTACGCCTCGCAGGACGCGGGGGCGGTGTTGTGCATCGCCGACGCCCTGCGTGCCGCCGGGGTCGAGGTGTGGCTCGACCAGAGCGAGCTCACCGGCGGCGACGCGTGGGACCGAAAAATCCGCGGACAGATCGGCACGTGCGCGTTGTTTGCCCCAGTGATTTCGGCGGCCACGCAGGCGCGGCGCGAGGGGTATTTCCGCATCGAGTGGAAACTCGCCGCGCAGCGCACGCACGCGATGGCCGACGGCACGCCGTTTCTCCTGCCCATCGTGATCGACGACACCAAGGACAGCGAGGCGCTCGTGCCCGAGGAGTTTCGCGCCGTGCAATGGACGCGCCTGCCCGGCGGTGAAAAGGCGGAGGCCTTTGGCGCGCGGGTGAGGAGGTTGCTGGGTGGTTCGGACGTGGCACGGGCTTTCCAGCCCGTGAGTTCTTCGACCGCAGACACGGGTTCGAAAGCGCCCGTGTCACTCCGAAGGTGGGCTGGCGCGTCCCGGCGCCGGCATGGATCGCTGCAGGTGCCGTCGTGGCCCTCGCGCTCGCCGTCGGCGGATATTTTTTACGGAAGCCTCCGACGGAACCGGCGCCGCGCTCGGCGCAGAATGCGGGCGCAGGGACGCGCCCTCCCACCCCCAATTCCCAGACCCTGAACCCAAGACCCTCTGATCGGCCGCAGGCAGTTCAGAAATCCGTCGCCGTGCTCGCGTTCAAAAACCTCAGCGGCGATCCGGCGCGCGAGTTTTTTTCCGATGGCCTGAGTGAGGCGGTGACGGATGTGCTCGGGCGCGTGCCGGGACTGCAGGTGGTCGGCAGTGCCTCGGCGTTTTCGTTCAAGGGCAAGTCCGCCTCGATTCCGGAAATCGCGCGGCAACTCGGCGTGACCCATCTCGTCGACGGAACGGTGGTGCAGGAGGGGCAGACCGTGCGCATCACGGCGAAACTCATCACGGCCGACGGATTTCAAGTGTGGGTTTCCGATAAACTCGACCGCGAGCTGAAGAATATCTTCGACTCATGGCGGACGCCGGCCCGACCGAATCCCACGCCCGCGCGCAGGCGTGGCGGAAGGCGCGCCCACCGGAGAAGCCGGCGGTAAAGTAGGTGCTGAAACAGCGCTTGCGCCGTCTGACCCGTCGCCTACCTTGCCTACGAAATGACAACGACCGTCCAAGCGGTATACGACGAAGGCGTGTTGCGGTTGCGCAAGCGACTGCCGCTTGCGCCACACAGCGAGGTTTCGGTCACGGTCGAGCTGCCGGACAGCGCGGGCACCGGTGGCGCGGCCGTAGCGACGCCGGTCGTGTGGCCCGATCTGGCGGCGCGGCTGGGCGCGCTCTATGGCGCGACCGAGCTGCCGGAGAATCCGGTGCTGGCTGCGCGCAACGACGAGCGTTTCTGACCCACGCGCGTGGCCCACTACGCCGACACCAGCTTTCTTGTTTCGCTCTATGTGCGGGATGCGTTCAGCGTCCCCGCGCAAACGTGGCTGACAACAAATCGCGTGGCGCTGCCGCTGACCGAGTTCGGGCGGACCGAGCTGCGCAATGCGCTCACGCGGCTCGCCTTCACTGGCACCCTCACGGCGCCCCAGTTGGCTGCGGCGTGGCAACTGGTGGAGACCGACCTGAATCAGGGGCGTCTGCTTGCGTGCGCCCCGGCGTGGCCGGCGGTGTTTGCCGCGGCCGAGCGCCTCGTGGCGGGACACACCGTGCAGCTGGGCACGCGCACGCTCGACGTCGTGCATGTGGCGAGCGCACTGGCGTTGGGCGCGACGGACTTCGTCAGTTTCGATTCCCGGCAGGCCGCCCTTGCACAGGCGGCTGGATTGGCGTGGCATCGGCCGCGATGCCTCGGAAAACGTGTTGTGCCAAAGTCCATCATTGCCAAGTCCACGCCCGCGCGCAGGCGCGGCGCGCGGCGCACTCGCCGGAGAGGCCGGCGGCAAAGTAGGGTCGGCTTGGTTAGAATATTTCCATCGTATGAAAACATCCCCGCTCTCGCTTCTCTTTTTCCGGGTTCCGCCCCGTCTCGGGCTACTGTGCCTGCTCCTATGTCCCTGCGCGTTCCTCCACGCCGCCTCCGCCGCTCAGCCCACGAAGCCCAATATCATTTTCATCCTCAGCGACGATCTCGCGCAGGGTGACGTCGGCGCCTATGGGCAAAAGCTCATTCAGACCCCGCGCCTCGACCGCATGGCGCGCGAGGGCACGCGCTACACGCAGGCGTTTTGCGGCACGACGGTCTGCGCGCCGTCCCGCACCTCGCTCATGACCGGACTGCACACGGGGCATTCGCCGGTGCGCGGCAATTGGGAAGTCCCCGTCGAGGGCCAGCTACCGCTCCCGGCCACTACGGTGACGGTCGCGCAGATCCTCAAAACGGCCGGGTATGCCACGGCCGTCATGGGCAAGTGGGGCATGGGGATGTTCGACACGACCGGCAGTCCGCTCAAGAAAGGCTTCGATCATCAGTTCGGTTACAACTGCCAGCGCCACGCGCACTCGTATTTCCCCGAGTTTCTTTACAACGACGGCGTGCGTTTCGATTTGCCGGGCAACACCGGCAAGGGCGTCGGTCCGCTCTACGCGCAAAACCTCATCCAGGCCGATGTGCTGAAGTGGGTCCGCTCCAAAAAAGATCAGCCCTTTTTCCTCTATTACGCGATCACGCTGCCGCACGGAACGCATGAGATCGACGACCTCGGGATCTATGCCGACAAGCCATGGCCCGCGCAGCAGAAGGCCTATGCGGCGCAAGTCACCCGCCTGGATCGCGACGTCGGCCAACTCCTCGACTTGCTCGCCGAACTCAAGCTCGACGACAACACGCTCGTCATGCTCGCTGGTGACAACGGTTCCTCTTTCGAGCCGAGCTCGGCGATGGGCAAGCTCTTCGACCAAGCGGGCAACGGCCTGCGCGGCTACAAGCGTGCGCTTTATGAAGGCGCGCTGCGCCAGGCGGCGCTCTCACGCTGGCCGGGCGTCGTGCCGGCCGGTCGCGTCGCTGACGGACCGTGGGCGTTCTGGGATTTTCTGCCGACGGCCGCCGAGCTGGCCGGCGCCCAGCTCCCTGCAGGTTACAAAACCGACGGGCTCTCGCTCGTCTCGTTTCTCAAAGGCGGCGAGGCACCGAAGCGCGATTATTTCTACTGGGAACTCCACGAGACCAACAAGCCTCTCCAAGCCGTCCGTTTCGGCGACTGGAAGGCCGTGCGCAATGGCCCCGGAGTGCCGCTCGAACTCTACGATCTCGCGA
>CAMATV010000414.1 GCA_945861235.1 Opitutus sp. GAS368 | reverse complement strand
ACGAGCACCGCGAGGGCTCCCCAAGCGGGCGTGAGCCAAATGGCCCTCCAGTCGTGCGCGAGGCCGTTGACCGGCGCGGCGAGCGCGTGCTTCGCGAGGACTTGTCCGGCGAGGAGCGTGCCGACAAAGGCGCCGACGCCCCAGAGGATGAAGGCGATGAAGCCCTGCGCCGCACCGCGGCTGCGCTCGTTGGCGGCTTCGTCGACATAGAGCTGGCCGGCGATGAAGAGGAAATCGTAGCACGCACCGTGCAGCAAAATCGCCGTGAAGATGAGCGCAGTCTGGGTCGCGCCACCATCGGCACTGAAGCCGAGCGCGAAATAGCGCAGCACCCAGCACGCGATCCCGATGAAGATGGTGGTCTTGTAGCCAAACTTGCTGAGGAAAACCGGCAGGAGCAGAAAACAAATGACATCGGACACCTGCGCGAGCGAGGTCTTCACCAGCATGCCTTCCCACTTCAGCTGTGTGAGATACACGCCGAGGTTTACAAAGTAGAAATAGAGGGGGATGCAGATCAGAAACATGCACGCGATGAAGATGGCGAACGACGGTTTCTTGAGCAGCGCGAGGGCGTCGAGCCCGAGGATCTCCGCGAGGCTCACGTTGGCACCGGTCTTCTTGGGCGGCGTGTGCGGCAACACCAGCGAGTAGAGGCCGAACACGATCGAGGCGCCGCCCGCGATGAAGAACTGCGTGGGCGACTCCGCGCTCGCGATCAGCTGCAGGCCGAAGAGTCCGGCGATCCAGCCGACGGCGGAGAGCATCTTCACGCGCGGGAAATCCACCTTGGCGTTGGCGAGGTGGGTGAGCGAAAGCGAGTTCCCCAGTGCGAGGGTCGGCACATAGAGCGCGCAGTAGAGAATCAGCATCGGGTAGAACGACGCGAACGTCGTGCACTGCGGGAGCAGGCACAGGACGACGCCACCGAGAATGCCCAGCACCGCGAGTAATTTCTCCGACGCGAAGAAGCGATCCGCGATCAGGCCCACGAGGAAGGGCGAGATCATGGCGCCGATGGCGAACGCGCCGTACGCGAGGCCGATTTGGCCACCGTCGAATTTCAGCGTGCTGAAGAGATACGTGCCCATGCTCACATACCATGCGCCCCAGATGAAATACTGGAGGAACATGAAGACGCTGAGCTGGAGCTTGAGGGTGGATTGGGTGGGGGTGGGATTCATGGGGAAAGGAAAGCGAGCGGGGAGCGAGGGGAGATGAGGACGGCTACAGCCGCCCGTTGGTCAAACCCTCACAGCTCTTTGATGGAGACGTTGCGGAATTGGACGAGGCTGGAGGCGGGGTTGTATTTTCCATCTTTCCAGCCGCCGTGGTGTTGGAAGGCGAGCGGGCCGGTCGCGGGGAGACCTGGGAGCTCCGCATTTTCGATCACGGTTTTTCCGTTGAGGATGACGGTGAGACGTTCGCCGCGGAGGGTGATTTCAAAGGTGTTCCATTCGCCGACGGGTTTGTCGGCGCGGACTTTCGGGGTGACGCCGGCGCGGACGGAGGGCGGCATTTTGGTGTCCATGCGGTAGCCGTACACTTCGCCGGAGCCGATGGGCCAGCACCAGATGTTGAGCTGGGCCTTGCTGGCGCCGCGCAGGTAAATGCCGGAGTCGGCGTTGGGCGTGGGCGTGACGAGGTCTTTGCCGTCGGGGCCTTTTTTGTGGGTGCCGTCGGGGAGGACGGTGGGGATGGGGTAGAGGCCCGTGGTCTCTTTGATGCGCCAGTCGAGGCGGAGGGTGAAGTCGCGGTAGGATTTTTCGGACCAGAGATTTTTGTCGCCGGGCGCTTCGGAGCGGGCGTCGTAGTCGATGACGCCGTTGAGGACTTTCCAGTGGCCGTTGTCGCCGATGGGCGTTTTCCACCCGGTGAGGTCGCGGCCGTTGAAGAGCGAGATCCAGCCCGCGGGAAGTGCGGGCGTGGCAGCGGTGGTCGTGCCGGAGAACGCCGTGAGGGCGAGCGCGGCGGTGAGCAGGGCGAGGAGACGGGGGAGTTTCATGGGTTTCTGGAGTGAAGGTCGGCGATGCCGCGGGGCAAAGAGAAAACGGTGCGGGCTTCGGTGGCGGTGAGTTCGCGGTTGAAGACGGCGAGGTCGTCGATGAAGCCGGTGTAGTTGAGGCCGAGGGTGAGGGCGCTTTGGGCGGAGTCCCAGTTGAACGTGTGGTTCCAGCCGTCGGCCGTGCCGGCGCGCTCGCCAGCGAGGTAGAGGGTGCCGCGGGCGTCGGGTAGACCGGAGTTGAGATTGGCGAAAGTGATGAGGACGTGGGTCCAGCGGTCGCGGGAGAAAACGGGGCGGCGGACAAAAACCATCGGACGTTCGGCGTCGGTCATCTCCTCGAGTTTCTTGTTGGCGGGATTCCAGAATTTCGTGACGGGAAAAATGCCGTAGCGAAAATGGCGCGGCTGGTGGTCTTTGGTGAACTCGACGAAGAGGGCGCCTTCGGACCATTTTTGACCGACGAACTGGAAGGGATCGCAGTAGCCGGGGGTGAGGTCGAGGTCGGGGTCGAGTTTTAGCCAGAGGGAAACGCTGCCGGCCCAAGGGCCGGCGCGGTAGCCGAGATTTTCGGGGCCGCGATAGAAAACCTGTTGTTTGGTCTGGCCGCGAAACTCGAGGGCGCCGCCGTGGCGACCGGCGGCGGGGACGAGGCGGGCGAATTCTGCGGAGGGGAGGCCGGGTGTGGCCGTGGAGCGTTTACCGCTGTCGACGGCGGTGAAGACGCGGCGTTCGCCCCGCGCGAAATCGGCGTCAGCGGTGGTATCGAAGGATGCGTGGAAGGCGAGGGCGGTGGCCAGAGGCGCGCGTTCGGCGGCGGGGAGAGCGGCCGGCGCGGTGAGCAAGGCGAGCGTGGTGACGAGCGTGCGTGGGCGCATGGCGTGGTCAGAGGCGGAGGAAAATTTTACGGCGCCACAGCCACCAGCAGACGAGCCAGAAGGTGAGGCCGACGGCGAGGCCGCGGAGGGAGGGCTCCCAGAGCGGGCCGGCGAGGAAAAAGACATTTTGTCCGAGGTGCGAGCGCCAGAGGGCGGCGGTCCAAGGCTTGAGGAGCTGGCTGAGACAGTAGAGCGCGATGGAGTTGGCGCCGGCGATGACGAAGAACTGCGTCCAGCGCGTCCAGCCGCGGAGCTCGGTCATCCCGTAAAATGCGGCGAGCATGAGCAAGCACCAGCCGGTGGAGAGCAGGCCGAAGGACGGCGTCCAGATGCGTTTGACGGCGGGGATAAGTCCAAGGGCGTCGAGGCCGTAGCCAGCGACGAGGCCGGCGATCCCGGCGAGAAGGAGGCCGCGGAGTTTGCGGGCGGGCTCGCCGGCGCCGCGCAGCCATTCACCGGCCATGAGGCCGAAGATCATGGTGGCGAGGTTCGGGATGAAGTTGAGCGTTTGGTAGCCGCCGACGTTGAAGACGAAGGGCGACGCGCGCGGAAAAAGGTTGAGGAACCAGACGTCGAAGGCGTGGAAGACGTTGGCGTTTTTGTGCCACGCGGCGGCGAGGTGCGCCTCGTGTTGGGCGGACCACGCGGCGGTGACGCCGGCGCCGGGTGCGGTGCTGCCGCCGTGGAGGACAAAGGCGAGCCAGGTGAGGCCGAGGGCGGCGGCGGCAGCGAGGGCCTGCACGCGGTATCCGCGATTCCAGCACAGGAAGAGGAGCGGGTAGCCGAGGCCGATTTGCGCGAGGACGTTGGTGAAGATCCACTGCGTTTCTTTGCCGGTGCCGGTGGTGAGGAAGACGGCGAGCGCGATGAGGAGGAGGGCGCGCACGCAAGCGTGGCGAAACATCTGCGCGGTGGTGTGGCCTTCGCGGTGACGGCGCACGTAGGAGTAGGCCATCGCCAGGCCGACCATAAAGGTGAAGGCGGGCATGAT
>CAMATV010000413.1 GCA_945861235.1 Opitutus sp. GAS368 | reverse complement strand
ACGGTCAGGCCGGTGATTGTGGTGCGATGGCCGGAGACCAAAATCTTATCGAGGGCGCCCCGCGCCGCCTGGTGGAGCCGCGTGTCGATTTCGATGGTGACGTCGGTCAGGTCGTAGCTGCTGTCGTTGCCCGTGAAGTGCAGCAGGCTATTGATGCTGTATTGTCCAGCAACCTTGCCCGGCGCCTCGGGGTGTTTGATTTCGGCTGAGCGGAGCATCGTGGCGTCGTTCAGCAGGTAGACGCCCGGCTTCATTCTGACCCGTACGTGGCTGCGTCCTGCGTGGTCCGCGAGGGCGGCCAAGCTGTCGATGACGACGGTGGGCGAGGGTTCCGCGGCCGGCATCGGGCGGCAGAGCAGCGCGGCGCCGAAGAGGAGGACGGAGGTATGTGACAATTTCATCAGGCGTGTTTCCGATCAAAATATACCCTTTACGCCGAACGTCCACGTCGTGCCGAAGACCTGATATCCGCTCCATAGCGCGGGCCGGGCATCCGGTTTCTGCAGGCTGATGTAGGGAGCGTTGGTGAGGTTGCGGGCACTGGCGAACAGGCTGTAGCGGTTCGTCAGGCGATAGCCGGCATTGACGTCGAGGGTCGTCCGATGGCGGACGTGGTTCGTGCCCGCCGTGTTGGTGGGAGTGTTGTCGTTCCATTTGCCGTTAACCGAAGCCGTGATCCGCCGCCACGAATAACTGAGGCCGGCGCTCGCCCCGTGCGGGGCCATGGTGGGCGTGCGCACCTCGGCGTAGTTCCGGGTGTAGCTGGCGCGCACCGCGAGTCCCTTCAGCCATCCGGGGAGGAAGGACAGGCTCTGGCTGTATTCGAGTTCCAAGCCGCGAATCTTGACCCGCTCGGCGCTGTTGCCCGTGGTGACGAAGGTGTAGTTGAAAAGGTCGCCTTGGGAGCCGTCGTAGTCGAATTCCGCGGCGGTAAACTCGTTCGATTCGTGCAGATCCTTGACGCTGTTCTGGTAGACGCTGACGGCCAGGAGGCCGACCGGCTCAAAGTAGTAGGCGAGGCGGGCGGAGAGATTGTCGGAGGTTTCCGGCTTGAGGCTCACGTTGGGCACCGTAGCCCGCAGGGTCTGGTCGTTGATCTGCCAGACCCCGGCGATTTGGGAGACTTGGGGCCGCCGGATCGTGCTGCTGTAGCCGGCGTGGAAACTCAGACTGGAGGAGAGATTGTATTTGAACGACGCGCTGGGAAACAGGTTGTCGTACTCGCCGGTGCGATGGACGCGGGGCTTCGTGAAGAACTGGTAGGCGATGCCCGGGATGGTGGTCGCGCGCGAGGTGGCGGGATAGCCCGCCGCGCGGACCTGAGCGTTGGTGAGCGGGTCGAACTCCATGGCATCGGTGCCGGTTTTCTCCCGGCGCAGTCCGGCCCGGAACATCGCCTTGCCGAGGGTCGTCGTGCCCATCAAGAAGGCGGCGTCGATCTGTTCCTCGTAGTGCCGTGTGTTGGTCACGTAGGCGGAGAAGTAGTTGTTCACCGGCAGGAAGAGCTGGAAATACTCGGGATGCTCGAGGTAGGCCCGCCCGATGGCGGTCATGTTCGGCATGAAGATCGGTCGGCCGGAGAGCGTGGTGACACTCCCGTTGTGCGCCCCGACATCGAAGACGAGGGGCGAGGAGAACGGCGCCCAGCCGCCCGTGGCGCCGCCGCCTGGGCCGACGTAGTTGTAACGGATGGCGCCCAGCTCGCTCTTGAAGTCGAAGGTCTCGAGCTTCCGCTTGACGCCCGCTTTCCAAACGATGGGCAGGAAGCGGTTGGTCTTCAGCGTGGCGGTGAGTTCGCCGGTGTAGACGCCCTGGCGCGAACGGCGTCCGTCGTTGATGTTCGCCTCCGGGCTCGTGAAGCTCAGTCCATTCGCCAGGTCCGGGCCGGCGGTTTGCGTGATGCGCCAGTCGGCGCTGTCGGCGGAGGAACGTTCCGCGCGGAATGCGACGGCGTTCGCCGTCGGGCTGACCATGTTGCGGATCGTGCCCCGCTGGTTCAACGGATCATACCAGCCGCGGGAGAACGAGTCGGCGTATTTGCCCTCGATCAGCAGGTCGCCGAGTTTGTATTCGAACCGCGGCAAATACGTGAACGTCTGGGCCGCCTTGGAATTGCGCGAGGGCGAGAGGCCCACGTTGCCGGTGCTCGTGGTGCTGAAACGCACGAGCGGATCGTCACCGACGACGGTGTTCCGTCCGCCCGTGCTGAAAGTCGCCGCCTCCTGGGTCATCCACAGGTTGGACCAGTTGTAGATCAGGCCGAGGGACAGCACCAGGCGCGGCGTGGCCTTGAAATCCGAAGTGAGGGTCGTGGAAAATCGTTCGTTGAACCGGGGCGAGTGCGTCGTGGCGATCGCGGTGATCACCGCCGGACGCGGATCGGCGGCGGTGGGATTGCGGTTGAAGGTCAGCGACGTGGCCAGCACCTCCTGATAGAGGTTGGACTCGCTGACATTCAGGACCACGCCCAAGCGCTTGTTGAAAAAGATATCGGAGTATTCGAGAATTCCACCGGGGCGTAACTTGCGCGTGCGGGTCTCGTCGCCCGGTCCGGGCGTCTTGCGCAGATTGAACTCTTCGGAGTGGCCGACCAAGTTGGCTTGAACCGTCACACGGCGGCCGGCGCGGTCAAAGGCCCGTTTGGTCCGGAGATTGATGGAGCCGGCCGGGGCGTTGGCGTCGACGTCGGCGCTGACCGTTTTGGAGACTTCGATCATCTCTACGCTGCTCAACGAACCCTGCTCGAATGTAAACGCACGGGCGTCGGCCCCGCCGCCCGTGCCCGGATCCGTGCTGGACAGCGGCATCCCGTCGAGGGTTACCGCGGTGTATTCGGCGCCCAGCCCGCGCAGCCGGACGTTGCGGATCTCGCCGAAACTCATTTCGACCTCCACGCCCGGCATGTGCTTGAGGAATTCGCCGACGTTGCCCTCGGCGTTGTCGCCAAAAACGTCGGACGAGACGCTGTTCGTGATGTTCATCGACCGGCGCTGCTCCATGATCGCCTTGGCGTTCCCCTCGCGTTCGGTCGAGACGACGAACGCGCCGAGCTTGACCGGCTCGCCGGCCGCCCCCCCGGCCTGCAGGGAACTGATCAGGTCGAAGTCTCGCGTGACCGTCGCCCCGGCGGTGACGGCCGCGGTCGCGGTCGCCGTCCGATATCCTGTGTAGGTTACGATCAGCGTGGCCTGACCGGCGGCCACCGGCGAAATCCGGAAATCCCCTTCGTTGCCCGAGGTGACCGACTGGCCGGACTCTGCGACGCGAATTTCGGCGTTGCGCAGATATTCGCCCGTGGCGGGATTGAAGATGCGACCCGTAATTACGCCGCTGCCGACGGACTGGGCCGTCAGTGCAACCGCGCTCAACAGGTAGGCGACGGTGATCAAGAAGAGGGCGATACGCGGGCGGGGGGCGGTTCGTGCGGGGGGCATGGGACTTGGTTGGCGGCGGCGGTTCGTGCGGGGTGATCGAGGCTTGGTCCTTGCTGAACGGGTCGTTGACGGGGTTCGGCGGCGGGACGCGATGGACCCTGGGAGTGGAGTGGGCGGGACGATCGAAGACCACTGTGCAGGGTTGCGTGGTTTCCTCAAAAACTTACATGATTTTGTCATGCTCGTTTCCGCGCCCACTGTGATCGTTCCCCGCGCATCCCTGGCGGAGTGGGCGAGCCTGCACGCGCATCTCGTCTGGGTTTACGATGGTGCGGTGTCGCCCCAAGGGAGAAGCGGGCGCGTGTCGGCGTTCGATCTCACGGCGTGGCTGATCCGCGAGGGGCGCGTGGTGGTAAAGCTTGGAGAACGCACGTGGCGAGCCGGGCCCAACGAGTGGTTGTTTCCCCCGCCGGGCGAACGCTGGCAGGATTTTTCCGCT
>CAMATV010000412.1 GCA_945861235.1 Opitutus sp. GAS368 | reverse complement strand
CGATTCGACTCCCTTGCGGAAATCGGCGAGCTGGGCGGCGGTGAGGTCGGAGCGGAGCCAGAAGTAGACAGTATGGACGAGCATAGAAGCGCCAAATTCAGCCCGCGGCGTCCAGCTTGGCAAGCTCTTCGCCAACCTTGAAATTCATTGGCATATCCGCAGGCAGCGGCGCGGACAAAATCGGCGGCGCACGCGCCAGCTCAGCACTCCAACACCGGCGCCCGCACCGCTCGTTCCAGCGCCGAGGTCGCACCATTTTCACAGTTGCCACCCCCATCGCACGCTCGCTCTTGTCAGCTGGCTTCACCGTCCCCCCTTGTTACCATGAAATTCCCTCTTCTCCTGACCTTTCGTGCCTTGGCCGCGCTCACTGTGCTGGCTCTCGCCGCCCACGCCGCACCCGCCATCAAGATCGGATTCTTGGTGAAGCAACCCGAGGAGCCGTGGTTCCAGCTTGAGTGGACGTTCGCCGAACAGGCGGCGAAGGAGTTCGGCTTCACCCTCGTTAAGATTGGCGCGATCGACGGCGAAAAAACGCTCTCGGCCATCGACAACCTCGCCGCGGGCGGCGCGCAGGGTCTCATTATTTGCACCCCCGACACCCGCCTCGGGCCCGCCATCGTCGCCAAGGCCCGCGGGGCCGGCCTCAAGCTCCTCGCCGTCGACGATCAGTTCATCGGCGCCAACGGTCAGCCTATGACCAAGGTGCACTACCTCGGTATCTCGGCCGGAAAGATCGGCGAAGACGTGGGCAAGACCCTCGCTGCAGAGATGAAGAGACGCGGCTGGACACCGGCCGACACCGCCTTGTGCGCCGTCACCTATGACGAGCTCGCCACCGCCAAGGCCCGCACGGACGGCGCGATCTCGTCGCTCCTCGGCGCCGGCCTCCCGCAAAACCGCATCTTCAAGGCCCCGGTCCGCACCACCGATATTCCCGGCTCGCTCGACGCCGCCAACATCCTTCTTACCCAGCAGCCCAACGTGAAACACTGGCTCGTCTGTGGCTCCAACGACAACCTCGTCCTCGGCGGCGTCCGTGCTCTCGAGGGCCGAGGCTTCACGGCCGATACCGCCGTCGCCGTCGGCATCAACGGCACCGATTGCATCGTCGAACTCGAGAAGGCCAAGCCTACGCCGTTCTTCGGTTCGATGCTGCTCTCCGCCAAAAGCCACGGCTACGAAACCGCCAAGATGATGTTCCAGTGGATCAAGGATGGCAAAGAGCCCGCCCTCGATACCCGCACCGTCGGCGTCCTCATCACCCGCGAAAATTTCCGCCAAGTCCTCAAAGAACAGGGCGTTCGCGACTGAGTCCGTCGGCACCTGCCGCCGCGTCGCCCTGCTCGTGAGAGCAGGGTTGAACCCGCCCCTCCCCCATGCCCCCCGCCCTCGCCTTCGAACACGTCTCGATGGCATTCCCGGGCGTGAAGGCGCTCGACGACGTCTCCTTCGAGGTGCGCGCCGGCTCGATCCACGCCCTCATGGGTGAGAACGGCGCAGGTAAATCCACACTCCTCAAAATCCTCAGCGGCGCCTACCTCCCGTCGGGCGGCTCGCTCGCCATCGACGGCCACCCGGTCGCGTTTCGCGGTACGGCCGACGCCCTCGCCGCCGGCGTCGCCGTCATTTATCAGGAGCTCCACCTCGTTCCTGAAATGAGCGTCGCCGAGAATCTTTTCCTCGGCCACCTCCCGCAAAAATTCGGTATCGTCGACCGCCGTGCCCTCGCCGAGGCCGCCCGCCGGCAGCTCGAACTCATCGGCGAGGACATCGATCCGGCGACGAAACTCGGCCAACTGTCCCTCGGCCAGCGCCAGATGGTCGAAATCGCCAAGGCCCTCACGCGCGGCGCCCGCCTCATCGCTTTCGACGAACCGACCAGCAGCCTCTCCGACCGCGAGGTGCGCCGCCTGTTCACCATCATCCGCGAGCTCCGCACGCGCGGCTGCGCGATCCTCTACGTGTCGCATCGCATGGAGGAGATCTTCGCACTCTGCGACCGCCTCACCATCCTCCGCGACGGCCGCCACGTCGAAACCGCCGAACTCGCCTCGCTCACCCGCGACACCGTCGTCCAACGCATGGTCGGCCGGAAGCTCGCCGACATTTACAACTACGCGCCGCGCCCCCGGGCCGACACCGGCCTCGTCGTCGAGAACCTCTGCGGCCCCGGTCTCGCCGAGCCCCTCTCGTTCGCCGCCGCCGCCGGCGAGATCTTCGGACTCTTCGGCCTCATCGGAGCCGGCCGCAGCGAATTATTGAAACTCCTGTTCGGCGCCACCCCCAAAACCTCCGGCCGCATCACCCTCGCGCATCGCGAACTCGCCTTCAATTCACCCCGCGACGCCATCGCCGCCGGCGTCGTGCTCTGCCCCGAGGACCGCAAGAAGGAAGGCATCATCCCCATCCTCTCCGTCCTCGAGAACACGAACCTCAGCGCGCGTCGCCGCCGGGCCCGTGCCGGCCTCTTCATCAATGAGGCGTGGGAGCAGGCCAACGCTCGCGAGCGCACCGCGCAGCTCCGCGTGAAAACACCCTCCGTGCTCCAGCTCATCCGCCATCTCTCGGGCGGCAACCAACAGAAAGTCATCCTCGGCCGCTGGCTCTCCGAGCCAGTCAACGTCATCCTCCTCGACGAACCCACGCGTGGCATCGACGTCGGCGCGAAAGGCGAGATCTACACGATCATCCAGGACCTCGCGCGCCGTGGCGTCTGCGTGATCGTCGTCTCGAGCGAACTCCCCGAAGTCCTCGGCGTGTCCGATCGCATCGCCGTGATGCGCCAGGGCAAGATCGCCGCCATCCTCGACCGCGCCGACGCCACCGAGGAAAAACTCCTCACACTAGCCCTCCCGCTCGAGAGCACCCTCGCCTCCTAAGTTTTCCCGCCATGTCGTCCGCCTCCGCACTCCCTGCCCCGCGCTCCGCGTTCGCCGATTTCTTCGACAAAGCCGGCATGCTCGTCGTCCTCGCGATCCTGTTTCTCAGCTGCTCGCTCTTCGTGGAAAATTTCCTCTCTTGGCGCAACATGCAGGGCCTCGCCCTCGCGGTCTCGATGACGGGCATGGTCGCCTGCACAATGCTGTTCTGCCTCGCCGCCGGTGACTTCGACCTCTCGATCAGCTCCGTCGTCGCCTGCGCCGGTGTGGTGGCCGCGCTCGTGATGAACCGCACCGATAGCATCTTGCTCGGTGTGGTCGCCGGACTCGCGTGCGGCGCCGTCTCCGGCTTCGTCAACGGCTACGTCGTCGCCAAACTCCGCATCAACGCGCTCATCACCACGCTCGCCTCCATGCAGATCGTGCGCGGCTTCGGCCTGATCATCTCCGACTACAAAGCCGTCGGCATCGTCAACGAGAACTTCTTCGAGCTCGGCAACTCGCGCTTCCTCGGCGTCGTCACTCCGATCTGGATTACCCTCGGGTGCTTCCTCGTCTTCGGCTTTATTCTGCAGCGCACCGTCTTTGGCCGCGACACGCTCGCCGTCGGCGGCAACGCCGAGGCTGCCCACCTAGCCGGGATCGCCGTGGACCGCGTCAAAATCATCATCTTCACCGCCCAAGGCGTGATGGCCGCCTTCGCGGGCATCGTCCTCGCTTCCCGTCTGACGAGCGGCCAGCCCAACACCTCGGTGGGCTTCGAACTCGACGTGATCTCCGCCTGCGTGCTCGGCGGCGTCTCGCTCACCGGCGGCGTCGGCAGCATGACCTTCGTCGTCGCGGGCGTGCTCATCATGGGCATCGTTCAAAACGCGATGAACCTCCTCAATATCCCGCCCGGCTACCAATACGTCGCCCGCGGTCTCATCCTCCTCGGCGCAGTCCTCCTCGACCGCTGGAAACGCCGCCGGGCCTGACGCGAGCGCGTGGCCATC
>CAMATV010000411.1 GCA_945861235.1 Opitutus sp. GAS368 | reverse complement strand
GCGACGAATGACAACTGGGGCGGCACAGCGGCGCTCGCGGCCGCCTTTGCCCAGACCGGTGCTTTCGTGCTGTCTCCAAATTCCCGTGACGCTGCGCTCCTCGTGACCCTCGCGGCCGGCAACTACACCGCGCAGGTCACCGTCGCCACTGGCAGCACCGGGGTCGCGCTCGTGGAAGTTTACGAAGTCCCGTAGCGGGGGCGACCATCGGCCGGCAGTGCACTTGCGCGGCACGGGCGAGAGTTTCGCGGCGAACATCGGCGGCCGCGTGCTGGGCACGGCGGCTGCGTGGCTCACGCTGACGCTCTCCGCCTCCGACAAACCCGATCCGGCGCGCGTGGCGCTCGTGGGCGCGTGCGTGGCCGGCTGCTACGCACTGGTCGGCGCGGTACTCACGCAATTCCTGCCGGAGCCGAAGCCTGAAGAAGTGACGGAGTGACGAAGCCGCTTCTATCCGGAAATCTCACTTCGACCCAACGAGGCGGTCGAACTCAGTAGCGCGCAGGCCGTTCTTGAGCACCGCATCGGCTGTCCACAATCGGCCGGTGAGGTGCAAGGTGAGCGGCGACCTAGGCTGTTTTTAACGCGATATTTTCGGGTGACACGACGTAATCGCACAGAAGAGCGCGAGGGCGAAGTGCCGTTGCACCCGAATCCCCAAAGCCAGACCCCGTTCGGCCATCCCCGGCTATATCCCCGGGCGCTCGTTGCCCCTCCGCGGCCGCCATCCCCCGAAAAGGGGATGTTCGCGGGCCGCGAAACATGCGAACATCTTGCACGTATCTACTGTGCCGTTCATTGAGGCCACCGTGAGCTTCCAAGCCCTGCAACCCTTCAAACCATGAAAAACCCTCGCCTCGCCCTAACCCTGGCGCTCCTCGCCGGCACCGCACTCGCCCAATCGGTCGCTCCGCCGGCTTCCTCCGCGGCCAATGCGGCCTCGGCCGCGGAGCAAGCAACCCTCGTGTTGAATCCCTTTATCGTCAGCACCGAGGCCAACAAAGGCTACTACGCCTCGGAGACCCTGTCGGGCACGCAGCTGAAATCCCAGGTCCGCGATCTGGCCAACCCGATTACGATCCTCACGGAGGAGTTCATGCGGGATATCGGCGCTGTGAACTATGAGGAAGCCCTTGAATTTCTTCCCAGCACCCAAGCGTACAAAGGCGATTCCTCCGATCCGGAATCCGTCACCTCGCGCACCGGCACGCCGTTCACCGTGCGCGGCTTTCGCTCCAGTTCGCTGACCAATAATTTTTTCACCAGTCGCATCAAGGTCGACAATTTCAACACCGAGACCGTGACCCAATCCCGCGGGCCCAACTCCCTGCTTTTCGGTTTGGGCTCGGTGGGCGGAGGGCTCGACGCCACCCAAAAGGCGGGACGCTTCAATGTCGACAGCTATGGCCTCGAACTTCGCTTCGACTCGGACGGCTCCAAGCGCGCCAATGTGGATATCAACCGGATTCTCATCCCCAACAAAGTGGCGCTGCGCTTCGCCGCCTTGTCCACCGATCAACGCACGCCGCGCGAACTCCAGTATATGCGGCGCAACTCCGCGTATCTCAATCTCACGCTGCAGCCCTTCAAGGGTGCGACGATCAACCTCAATGCGGAGACCGGCCGGATCGACGAACTGAATCCCCGGCCTTACCTGGCCTATGACAGCGTGTCCGCGTGGTTGAATGACCCCCGCACTCCGCTCCAGAAAGCGAATACGATCGACCGCGTCTTGGTCGAATCCGGCAGCACGGCGGCCCGCAATGCCGCCCGCAACATTATCACCGGGGTTTCCCAGGGATTCTCGACGACCAATTATCTCGTCTACGTGATGAACGCCCCGCAGCTCGGCGTGCAGAATTGGAATTTCAAATCCAAAGGATCGGAAGCCTTCGTCAACGGTCTGGCCCAAAACCAGACCAGTATCTCCAGCGCGACCCGCGTCCCGAGCGTGAACTTCCCGTTGGACACCATCGTCTCCGGACCGTCGGACTATTTTGACACCACCTACGACAAATTCTCGGCGTCGTGGCAGCAGCGGATCTTGGACAAGACTTTCTTCGAGCTGGCCGGAGCCTACGAGAAATCAAAGAACGAGGATTGGCAGCCGGTCTCGCGCGGAGACTACGAGGTCTTTATCGACAACAATTACTATCTGCCCACGCAGCTGGCGGCGAACAACCCCGACCCCACCAAACCGCTCAACCCCTATTTCGGCACTCCGTATATCGAGTCCAACAGCACGCTGCAGAACCGCGACACGACTATGAAGCAGTATCGGGCGACGCTGACCCGGCAGTTCGACCTGAGTCGGATCGAGCCGATCAAGGGTTTTGATTTCGGCAAATTCACGGCGGTGGCGTTTCATTATTACCGGCATGTCGACAGCTACTTTGCGCAACCCGAGGAAATGACGACGACCTCGGTGCTGGCTTCGGGTATTCTCTCTGACACGCAGAATCAAATTCGCCGGCGTTACTATCTCACGCCGGACCAACCGGTGACGTTTCCCGCTTTCGTCCCGAGCCAGACGCGGATCACCCAGGCGGGCAACCCGGCGGTTCCTGGCAGTGTCATCCCCGCCGTCACGTCGGCCTTCTTGCACCGCCTGAATCCAGTCTATGCCCCCGAAACCACCCAGTCCTACGCGGCCATCGGCCAGTGGGAATTGTTCTCCCGCCGGTTGATCCTCACGGGCGGCATCCGCCGGGACGATCTCAGCTCCAAGAATTTTGTTTTCGCGACGGATCCCGTCACCCGACTTTTCCTCGGCAAGGGGCAGGGGGCGTTTGCCCCGGCCACCACTTCGTCGGTCACCAACACCAACTACGGCGCCGTGCTCAAAGTCACGAAGTGGCTCGATGCCTTTGCCAACACGGCCACCAACACCGTCGGCGCTGGCGGCACCAACTATGACATCTTCAACCAGACCTTGCCCAATCAGGAGGGCCTGGGCTACGACCTCGGGTTGCGCGGCTTCTTTTTCGACGACCGCGTGATTCTCAAGCTCAACTATTTCAACAACGAGCTCACGAACCGAATCTCCAATCCGCTCCGGGATGGCGCCATCGGCATCGAGATGGCCCGGCAGAACGGTTACGTCGAACGATACCTCGAAGGCATGGTCCTCAATGGATTTGGCAGCAAGGTCGCCGGGGCCCGTCGTTTCGCCGATTACCCGGGCAACGGCCTCTGGTCGGATGTCGAGTCGGATTTGACGGAGGGCTACGAAATCGAGGCGACGCTCAATCCCACCAAACAGCTGCGCGTCATGCTCAATGTCTCCTACAACGACTCGAAGTTGAACAGCACCTACCAGTTCACCCGCCCGTGGTATGAGCAATACGTCAAACCCGTCCGCGCCGACGCCGCGCTCCGGTCGATTATCGCCAACCCCACGTTCAATGCCACCCGGACCATCGGCGATTACATCACGGGCATCGAGCGTCGCTTGAATTACCACGAGGCCCAAGTCGGGGGACCCCGTTTGCGCGGCACCAATTGGCTCGTGAACATCGTCGGGAGCTACGCCTTCGATCAGGGCCCGTTGAAAGGCACCCGCGTCGGCGGCAGCGCGCGTTGGCGCGAAGCCCCCGCCATCGGCTACCCGGAAAGAGGCGGAACTTTTGATGTGGTGAATGCGTTCAAAGGCAAAGACTCCTTGGTCACCGATGCCTTCGTGAGCTACGCGTGGCGCCAGAAGCTCTTGGAGCGAGCCATGAATTGGACGGTTTCCCTCCGGGTGCGAAACCTCCTCAACGATGATGACGCCTACCCTGCGAGCGCCGTCGACAATGGGACGGGGCGGGCGCACATCCTCCAGCGAATCTACCAGGCGCCCCGGACCTACGAGCTCTCCGCCGGTCTAAGATTTTGAGTC
>CAMATV010000410.1 GCA_945861235.1 Opitutus sp. GAS368 | reverse complement strand
TTCACCTACGTCACGTTTCGCATTCAGGAAATCCTCAAGGGCACCGTGCCCGCCAGCGCCAGTGCCGATCACACCGTGACGCTGGAGTTTTTGGGTGGTACCGTCGGCGAACTCACGATGGACGTCGCCGGGATGCCCCGTTTTTCGGTCGGCCAGACCGAGCTATTGTTCGTCGAGAAAAACGGCCAACACATTTGCCCGCTGGTCGCCATGATGTTCGGCCGCTATCGGATCCAGCGCCACGCCACCACCGGTGCCGAGTTTATCGCTCGCGACAACGGCGCGCCGCTCACCTCCACCGACGACATCGCCCTCCCGATGGTGGCAGCCGCCTTCGCAGCCCGCGTCGCTCCGCTTCGCGCTACCGCCTTAACCCCGGCGGCGTTCTCCGCCTTGATCCGCGACGAAGCGGCGCGCGTGCACACTCCGTAGCGGCGGATCGGCCTCGAACCATGATTGCTTCCTCCCGCCAGCTCTGCGCGCGTGGCCTCGTCTTGCTCGCGGTGCTGGCTTTCGCCGGCCCGCGCCTGCTCGCGTATACTCCCCTCGCCGGCAGCCCGGTGTGGCCCGATGGGAATATCGTCATGCACCTCCAACTCGGCCCGAGCACCCGCCTCGCCGACGGCAAAACATGGAACTCTGCCGCGATCGATATGCTCGCCGAATGGAACAAGCAGATGGTGCGGTCGCAGTTCACCACCGTGGCCGATTCCTCGGCCGCCGTCGGCGACGGCAATCGCGTCAACAATGTCCTTTTTTCCTCGAGCATCTTCGGCCGCACGTTTGGCACCGACACCCTCGCGGTCACCACGGTCTGGACCCAAGGCGGCCGCCGCGTTGAGAGCGACGTCCTCTTCAATAGCCGCTTCAATTGGGATTCCTACCGCGGCCCCCTCCGCACGGGAGCAAACAATGCTGAATTTTCCCGCGTCGCGCTCCATGAATTCGGCCACGTCCTCGGTCTCGACCATCCCGATACAGCCGGCCAATTTGTATCCGCGATTATGAACAGCCGGGCCGGAGCCCTCGACGCACTCACGCAGGACGACCGCGACGGCGCGGCTTTTCTCTACGCGTCCAACGCCGGCGTCAGCGCCCCCGTCCTCACCTTGCCTCTCGTCGACCAGTCGCCCGTCGACGGTGACACCGTGGATTTTGCCGTAGCCGTTTCCGGCGCCGGCCCCTTCACCTACCGGTGGTCTCGCGATGGCATGGTCCAGGGTGTGAGCACCGCCCAGTGGACCTTGAGCAACGTCGCGATCGCGAGTTCCGGTCGCTGGACCGTCACCATCACCAACAGTCGCGGCACCGTCAGCAGTTCGATGACCCTCACCGTCACCGCTCGCGCCGTGGCGCCCACGATCACCCGCCAACCCTCCGCCGTGAGTGCCCGCACGGGCCAAAGCATCGCCTTCAACGTCGCGGCCAGCGGGTCCACGCCCCGCTTTTTTAAGTGGCGAAAAGACGGTCGCGATCTCGGCATCCCCACCGCCAGCGATACCCTCACCTTAACTGACGTTCAGTTGACCGATAGCGGGGCCTATTCGGTCGTAGTGACCAATGCCGGCGGATCCATCACCAGCGCCGACGCGAGCCTCACCGTCACGCTCCCGGATACGCCTGCCGCGATCGCCTCCGCGCCCGTCAGCACGACTGCGGCCATCGGCTTCGAGGCCACCTTCTCCGTCATCGTGACGGGCACGGCACCGACCACTTACCGCTGGTCGCGCAACGGCGTCGCCCTCCCCGGAGCGACGGGCACCGTCGCCACAAACAATCCCACGGCCAACCTCACCCTACCACGCGTGGCCGCGTCCGACGCCGGCAACTACACCGTGACGGTCAGCAACGCCTTCGGCTCCGCCACGAGCTCCGCCGCGACGTTGTTCGTAGCGCCCGTCTCGACCGCCGGCCATCTCTTCAACCTCGCCATCCGCAGCCTCGCCGGCACCGGTTCGGAGACGCTCATCGTCGGCTTCACCTTGGCCGGCGCGCAAGCGACCGGCACGCCGCAACGCCTCTTGCTCCGCGCGGTCGGGCCGACGCTGGCCGCATTTGGTGTCACGGGCACCTTGGCCGATCCCCGCCTCGACGTCTTCCGTGGCCAGACGCTCACCGCATCCAACGACAACTGGTCCGGCAATGCTGAGGTCTCGCTCTACGGGGCGCGCATCGGGGCCTTCGCCCTCGCTAGTCCCACCAGCAAAGATGCGGCGCTGATTCATTCGCTCACGACGGGCGGTTACTCCGCCCAAGTTACCGGTGCCGGCACCGGCGTGGCTCTCGCCGAAATCTATGACGCCTCCGACGCCTACACCGATCTCTCGCTCCGCTTCACGAACCTCTCCGCCCGCACCCGGGTCGGCACCGGCGGCGATATTCTGATCGCTGGCTTTGCCCTCGCCGGAACGTCGCCCAAAACG
The DNA here is from genome assembly GCA_945861235.1 of Opitutus sp. GAS368. Classification (GTDB taxonomy): domain Bacteria; phylum Verrucomicrobiota; class Verrucomicrobiia; order Opitutales; family Opitutaceae; genus GAS368. Next base: position 1,462 of record CAMATV010000410.1, on the reverse strand, counting down.
CTGTTGATCCGCGCCATCGGCCCCTCCCTCGCGCAATTTGGAGTCGCTGGATTCCTCGCCGATCCCGTCCTCGAAATCTACCGCGGTCCCCAGCTGATCGCCGAGAACGACAACTGGCCCGGCACCTCCGACCTCCAGAATTCAGCTGCCGCCGTCGGTGCATTTTTCCTGCCAATCAACAGCACCGACGCTGCCGTGATCCTGACGCTACCCGCCGGCCCCTACACCGCTCAGGTGCGCGGTGCCAACGACACCACCGGCGTCGCCCTGATCGAAGTCTACGAGCTGCCGTGACGTATTCAGTCAGTCCGCACACGCACTCACCCGTGAGCCCGCCGTCACCACTAGGCGTAGGGCTGGCGCTTGCCGCCATGCCGCGTTTTTCCACCGCGAAACGGCACGTCGGCTCATAGACCGAAAGCACGGAAACCCCGGCCACGACCGCTTCGTCTTCGAACAAAACCTGCACCCGCAAATACTACGGCGCCACAAACGAAACCTCACCGGAGCGCACCGTGAGTCCCGTCCGCACCTGCGCTTCGTCGAGTTGCAAGACCAGCCTGTTCGTCCCGGCTCTCGCCTCGACCGTCATCTGGGCACCGGCCTTGACCGGCACGCCGTTCAGCCACGCATCTTTCAGTCCACCGACGACCGTGAAGTTCACTTTGCCACTGCGCGCCGCGTCGAAACGCGTGGCCGCATAAAGACCGCGGGTAGTGGCGATCGCCTGGTAGGTCGACGCGATGAGTTCGCCCGGCAGCACCCCGCTCACGAGCGTCAACATCGGCTCCCAGCCTGCCAGGGTGTCATCGCCGCGCACGACACGCTCGACTCCGAGGTGCTGATTTTTGCTCGATACGGTATACAAATTCCACGCCCGCGCGACGCCACCCTTCGCCGCGTCGAACTCACCCGGCCGCCCCAACTGCGAAAGAAACTTCACCAGATCGAGCCGCTCTTCCGGCAGCAATCCGTCGATCAACCCGGCCGGCATCAACGAACCCGCACTGGTCCGCTTCGCGATGTTCTTCACGGCAACTTGCACCTCTTGGTTCGCCGCGTTGCGCAGCATAATCTCCGTCGCCGTCTCGCGCGTAATCATGCCGCTCAACTCCTGCTGGTCCTTCGTCGTGATGATCACGGAGTGATAACCTTCTTTAATCTTCGCACTGGGATAAAGCAGCGATTCGACGAGATAGTCCGTCGGCGCACTCGCGCCGATACTCGTCATGTCCGGCCCAACCTTGCCGCCGGCGCCGCCAATCGCGTGACACACCATGCAGGCGAGTTCCGGGCGTCGGTAAATGCCTTCGCCCCGCGCCGCGTCACCGACGGCCAGCGCCTGCCGGGCGAGCGTTTGCAATTCTTCCGGCGTCAGCTGCGCCTCGGACAGCGTGAGTCCGGCACTCTTGATCAACGCCTGCACCAGCGGTTGGTTTTGTCCGCCCTCGCGCGCGGGGCG
>CAMATV010000409.1 GCA_945861235.1 Opitutus sp. GAS368 | reverse complement strand
TCAGAGCGCGCGCGCCGGATCGGGGACAACCGGTCGCTGCACGGCCCCGTGCCCAACGGCCCCGCGGCTTTCCATCCGTCGCGTTGCCCGCCGTGGACGCTGCCCCACTGAAAATAGCGAGGAAGCACTTTTTTCGCGCGCCTGTTTCTCTTAAACTTTGCCGCACTGCGCCCGCTACGACGCTCTCGCCACGATCCCGCGAACCACTTCCTGCGCTGCCACGAGCCCAAATGTCCCGGTCACAAACACCGCCGCGCCAAACCCGCTCGCACAGTCCATCGCCAAGTTCGACCCCGGCTCCGGTTTCGCCGCGCACGTCCCGTCTGCCCACGGAAAAACCGGGGCCTCGCTCGACCACACGCACCGCACGCCCCAGTGCATGTGCCCCTTTTGCTCGCCGTGGGGGAAACCATGGTCGCGCCGTAATTTTTTCCGCACCTGCCGCAGGAGCTCGTCCGCATACGCCTCGCCCAAATCCCCCGCGCACACCTGCGTCGCGTCGCGCTTCCCCCCCGCCGCCCCCACCGTGACCACCGGCATCCCGCGCGCATGCGCCTCGCCGATCACGAGCGCTTTGTTCGACATGCGGTCGATCGCATCGACCACATAGGAAAATTTCTCCGACAACAACCGCGCCGCCGACGCCGTCGTAAAAAACTCCACTGCCTCCGTCACCCGGCACGCCGGATTGATCAGTCGTACGCGCTCCGCCAATACACTCACCTTCGTCCGCCCTACCGTACCGTCCAGCGCGGGGAGTTGCCGGTTCACATTCGTAACGCACACGTCGTCGAGATCCACCAACGTCAACGCGCCCACGCCGCTCCGCGCCAGCCCCTCGACCGTCCACGAACCCACGCCGCCCACACCGACGACGCACACATGTGCCCCACGCAGCCGCGCCAGTCCCTCCCGGCCAAAAAGCCGCCCCACTCCGCTAAACCGATCAAGATAGTCATCGCTCATTCTGGTGCAGCGGCCAAATGACCGCCGCACCGCACCCGCGTCAAACCCGCAGCGCACCCCATCCTTCCCGGCCCCCGGCCCAGGTGACGGCGCGGTGCTGTGCCGCTATGCGGCTCGGCGTCACTTCGCTTCAATCAACCGCTTGAGTTCCCCTTCGAGCTGGCCGGCATTCTGGTTGTTGCGCACAAACATCCCCTTCTTGTCGAAGAGCACGATCGCCGGCGCTTTGCCGACGTTCATCTTCGCCGCCCATCCGTTCTGCGCTTCCTTGCCGTCGAAATGCACGGGCCACGTGATTTTTTGGTCCTTGATAAATTTCATCACCTTCTCGCGATCCACTTCTTTATCGAACGAAACACCGATGATCTCGACCGTCTTCTTGTTAAACGACCGAGCCTGCATGACTTGGTCGATCATCGTGACCGTGCCGGCACTGGCGCCGCTCCAGATCACCAGCGCGACGACCTTGCCGCGCAGCGCCGCGAGATCCACCGGTTTGCCGTCCAGCGCCGTGAACTTCAGCTCATACGGCACTTTCCTGATCTCGACCATGTTGAGTTCACTGCGTGCCATGTCCGCCACACCTTTGTCGGCGTGCTTCAACAGCTTGGTCAAATGCGCCTCGCCTGTGGCCGGACTCACTCCTCGCGTGAGAATTTCCACATACGAACTCTCGCGGTCCTTCAGAAACCGCCGCCCACCCGGCATCGCGTCCAACGCGTCGAGCTTCTCCCGCAGCGGCGCGACCGCATCCCGCGAGGGCGTATCGCGAAACTCAAAATCCGTCGCGGCGATATCCAGCGCCACCATCGCCGCCAGCGCATCGTTCGTCAGACCTTCTTTGTAGCGCTGATTCGTCACCTCATATTTGAGCTGCGTCACATACGCCGTACGATACGCCGCGAGCTTCTTGTCCCGGATAGAATCACCGAAAAAGGCCAGGTCCTTGATCACGTTGTTCGCCCGCCAGTGCGTCGGATACTTGGTGAGAAAATCAAGGCCGGCCGCGATCACCTGCGTGAATCGCTCTTGGGACAGCTTAGCCGCCTTGTCACTGTAGAGCTTACCAAACGCGTCGCCCGCCAAATCCGCCGGCGATTTTTCCGGGGCCTTCGCAGCCTTGGCGGCGGGTGCCTGCGCGCACACCGCGCCGGCGAGGGAGAATGCAGTCAACAGGGCAACAATGACGGGGCGTAGTTTCATGGAGAAGACAGCCATTCGGTTATAGGGAGAACCCGACCCTAGTTCACCCGCGCTCCCGCGCAAGCGACAATCCTCCTCCCCGCTCGATGCGCCCGCCGTCCCTGTGAGAATGATCTGCTTCTCCTCGCCGGACTGCTGTCGTCTGACTGCTGGACGTTTGCCCCGCCCTCGCAGATGTTGCGAAGACGTGATCGATCACTCCAAAGACGAACTCCTCTCCTTCAGTCCGGGCCACCCCGACTATCGCTACAAACTCTGGGTCCGTGTCGTCACACCCGATAGCGTCTGGTATCACGTTTTCTGGCGGCGCATCGCCCTCGCCCTCACCCTCCTCACCCTCGCAGGCTGGCTCAGCGCCGCCGCCGGCGTCTGGGCCTTTGTAAAACTGCAGCGCGGCTACACCGACGCCCGCTACTTCGACCTCGTCTTCTATCCGTGGCGCCAGGAGGACTACCGCACCGGCCTCGGCCAACATTACCTCCAGACCGGCCGCGCGGCCCTCGAGAAGAAAAACTACCGCGAAGGCTACCGTCTTCTCCAAGCCGGACTCACTCGCGTACCCAACGACGTCCCCGGCCGCCGCCTGCTCGCCTACACGCAGGTCCACTTCGGCCGCGCCGACCTCGCTCTGAAGACTTTGGCCGAAGGCGCCGAACTCGCCAGCGCCGATCTCGACTACCTCAAACTCCTCTTCGCCCTGCTGCTCGAAACCCACGAAGACGAACGCCTCATTTTCCTGGCGAAGAAACTGCTTCCGCCCGAGCCGGACTCGGTGCTCACCCATCAATTCATCGCGCTCCAAGCCGCCACCGCTCACTTCGAACGGGGCCGCTACGACGAAACCGAACGCATCGTGGGCGAGTGGCGCCTCGGCAACTCCCTTGAGGGCGCCATTCTCCTCGCAAAATGCGATTGGGAACGCGGCTACACCGATCTGGCCATGCTCCGGCTCGAGCGCGAGGTCGCCCGCTTTCCCAAGCGCGACGAGCTCTACCTCCACCTCGTGCGCTACCACCGCTCGCTCGGCCACGCCGACGAAGCCCGCCGCTACGCCCTCCTGCGCCAGTTCAACAATCCCGCCAGCCCCGGTCCCCGGATCGATCTGCTCCACACCTACCGCTCCACCGACGACCTCGCTGCTGCGCAGCGCGAACTCACCACCTTCCTCGCCGATTTTTCCGCCGACCCCTCAGCGCTCATTTTGCTCGCGTGGTTCGCCGTCGACACCGTGCAACCCGCGCTCACCGCCCGCCTCACCTCCCTTGCGCACGAGCGGAGCTATCCGCTCAACGCCTTCAACCTCGCCCGCGTGCAAGCCAACCTCGCCGCCCAACACTACCAGGTCGCCCTCGACCTTGCGCTCACCGCCCTGCGTGAAGAAAATGAGGATACGCCCCACCTCGCCTCCACCCTCAACGGTCTCCGCTGCCTGGCCCTTTACGGCCTCAAAGATTTTTCGCGTGCCGAGCTCATGCTCAATTCTTTCCTGGGTCACGCCAACCTCCGCGCCAGCGACGCGCTGCTCCTCGCCAAACAACTCCTCCTCGCCGGTGCGACCGCCTCCGCCCGTTCCGTGCTCGACCGCGCCAGTGTGCTCGATCCGCTCAACCAAGCCGCCCTCGGCGAACTCGTCCGCCTCGATGCCTCGCTCGGTAACCGCGACAAACTCGCCGAAAACCTCCCCAAACTCCTGCGCCTAAGGAAACCTTCGCGTGCCGTCTT
>CAMATV010000408.1 GCA_945861235.1 Opitutus sp. GAS368 | reverse complement strand
ACGGTGAACGCCGGGCATGGTATCAACTACGTGAACATCTCCGAGGTGCGCACGTTGCCCCATCTCTATGAACTGAACATCGGCCACAGCATTGTGAGCCGCGCGCTGTTCACCGGCGTCGAGGAAGCGGTCCGCGAAATGAAGGCGCGGATGAATGGGTGAAAACAGCAGCGAGTCGTCGGTAGCGCGTAGCGAGCAGTGCGCTGCGATGCACTCACCGCGGATTTCTCCTCGCTACCCGCTACGCACTCCTCGCTACTTCCTGCGCCATGAACATCCAACTTCCCCCCGGTGGCGTGCTGCTCGGTATTGGGGCCGACATCATTGAGATCGCGCGCATTCGCGGCGTGATGGAGCGGCATGGGGATCGTTTCATGGACCGGATCCTCACGGAGGAGGAGAAGGCTTATTGTTCGTCGATGGCGCATCCGCACAAACACATCGCGGCGCGTTTCGCGGCGAAGGAGGCGGTGTCGAAGTGTTTTACGACGGGCATCGGCACGGAGTTCGGGTGGAAATCCGCCTCGGTGTATCACGGTTCTCGGCACGAGCCACTGGTGCGACTCGACGCCCAAGGGGAGGCCTTGCTCGCCCATGTCGGCGCGACGCATGTGATGCTCACGCTTTCGCACACGGAGAATTATGCGATGGCCGTTGCCGCTCTTGTGCGGGCTTGAAGATTTCGCGACCCTGTTGCCGATGGACGACGACGAGCACGACGAGCCCAAGAAGAGCTATCCGTTGTCGCCGTCCAAGATGTCGAAGGCGTCGTCGTGGGTGATGTTGGGATTTTTGCTGGGAGCGGCCTCGGTCTGGGGCTTGAGGCGCGACGCGGAGCAGGCGGTGAGGGTGGCTTCGGCGGTGACGTTGAAGGAATGGCCAACCGTGGTGCGAACGACGCTTCCCGCGTTGACCACGATCGAGGCCGTATTTGCCGAGTGGGGACAGCACGCCGTGTGGGATGACCAGGTGACGGAGGTGGCGCTGTGGCGGACGGAGGCCGGGAGTTTTTCTGAATTCTACGAGGTGCGCCGGGTCGGCGAAGGGTACTACTTTCGCAGTATTCCCCAGCTCACGCGGCGAGTGATCCGCCACGGGGTGCCGCGCCCGAAGGAGTCACCGCTGGAGTTTACGGAGACCGAGGCGCATTATCGCGAATGGTTCGAACACGGGCGGTTCGAGCGGCAACCGCAACCGACCGTGCAACCGTCGCTGTTTGGGCCGGCGTTGATTCCGCCCGGTGAAACCCTGCCGAGGATCCCGGTGCCCAAGGTGCCGGCGCAGAAAAGCACGCTGCCGTCGCCGGAGTCGCCGCTGGACCGGCCGAAAATCGAGACTCCACCGAAGACCTGAGCGACGCGCCCGATCATCATGATGCTCGCCAGCCACCCCATCTTGTCCTGCGAGGAGAGCCGCGCGTTCGAGGCGCGGCTTTTCGGAGGCGACGAGGCGGCAGAGTGGCCTGCGATGCAACGGGCCGGGCGTGCCGTGGCGGCAGCGTTGTTGCGGGATTTCGAGGAGATCGGCGGATTTCCGCCGGCCGGGCGCGTGTTGGTGCTCGTGGGCAAAGGGCACAATGGCGGCGACGCGTTGATCGCGGCGCAGGCGGTGTTGGCGCAATTTCCAGCGGCGCGGGCGGAGGTGGTGTTTGTATTGGGAGAACGCGCCCTGCGGCCACTCGCGGCGAGGGCGTGGCGGGAGCTCACCCACACCGTAGGCGAGCGCGTGGTTGTAGGCCGGGAGGCGGACCTGGCGCGCCCAGCCACCAGCCGGGCCCACCCTTTCGCGCTGTGCCTTGATGGGGTCTTCGGGTTTCAGTTTCGCAGTCCGGCCAGCGCGGGGGTCGCGGCGCTGATCGGGAGCGTCAATGCGTTGCCGATCAGGCTGCGTGCGGCGGTCGATCTTCCGAGTGCGGGTCTGTTTCGCGCCGATTTCACGTATGCAACCGGGATCGTGAAGACGCCGGTGCTGGCCGAGTTTGGCGCGGTCGCCGGACGGGTGCGTTACCTCGATCTCGGATTCTTCGCGCCGGGCGGTCCCGTCTCGGTGTCCGCAGGTGAAAATCGCGTACTCACGCCGGCGGTGCTGGCGCCGTTGGCGGCGTGGCGTGACTCGCGCTCGGACAAGCGCACGTATGGGCACGTTTTTGTTGTCGGTGGTTCGCGCAGCTATCCGGGTGCCGTGTTGATGACGGTGCTCGCGGCCTTGCGCAGTGGAGCGGGGCTCGTGACGGCGTTTGTGCCCGAGTCGATGGTGGCGGCGTTCGCAGCGCGGGCCCCGGAGGCGATGTGGGTCGGTTGGCCGGAAACGCCCGCGGGTGGGCTGGCGCTGGAGGGACAGTATTTGTTGGCGACGCGGATCGGACGGGCGTCGGCCCTCGTGGTCGGACCGGGGATCGGGCGCGAAGCGGAAACCCTCGCGCTCGTGCGTGACATCGTCGCAACGACCCCGGTGCCGGTGGTGATCGACGCCGATGCTTTGCAGTCGGAGATTGTGAGCGCGGGGAAGGCGGCGCGAATCTTGACGCCGCATGCAGGCGAGTGGGCACGGATCGCGGAGTCGCGGCAGGAGAATGCGGTGCTCGTGCGCAAGGGAGCGGTGACGCGGATCTGTGGTCGGGCGACTCCGGACGGCGTGACGTATCATTCTTTTTTTGGTGGCCCGGTGTTGGCGCGCGGCGGCAGCGGCGATGGGTTGGCGGGATTGATCGGCGGACTGCTCGCGCAGACCCCGCACGAGCCGCTGCTCGCGGCGGCGCGCGGGGTGGTGTGGCATGGTATGGCGGCGGATGCTCTGGCCCGGGCTCATGGGCAAACGTCCGTGGTGACGACGCAGGTGCTCGACTTCCTGGGGGCGGCTTTGCGAGAGTCGGGACATGAGCAGTGACCTAACCGAACGGCAGGCGTTTTTGGTGCTGAACGCGCTGCCCAATATCGGGCCGATCACGCTCAATCGCTTGCTCGAGGAACTCGGCGCTGATCCGCGCAACGTCTTGTCGGCGGACCCGCGCCGGCTGGAGTCCGTGCGGGGTGTCGGGCCCGTCATCAGCGCGAGCATCGGGGCCTGGCGCGAGCATGTCGACTTCGCGAAGGAAGAGGAGCGCATGGCGCAGGGGTCGATCGATTTTATCACGACTCGCGATGTGGACTACCCGCGGCTGTTGAAAGAAATCAACGATCCGCCGATCGGACTTTACCGGAAAGGGCGCTATGATTTCGCGCAGCCGAATATCGCGATCATCGGCTCGCGGCGCACGACGCTCTATGGTCAGGCGATGGCGAAGAAGTTTGCCGCGGAGCTTGCGCGCTTGGGTTTCTGTATCGCGAGCGGGCTGGCGCGCGGGATTGATACGGCGGCGCACGAGGGCGCGCTGTCGGTGGGCGGCAAGACGGTGGCGGTGCTGGGCACGGGCATCGACATTATTTATCCACCGGAAAACTTGGATTTGTATCGGAGGATCGCCGCCGGCGGCGGGGCGATTCTCTCGGAGTTTCCGATTGGCCGGCGGGCGGACCGGCAGTCGTTCGCGATGCGCAACCGCATCGTCGCCGGCATGAGCGAGGCGGTGGTGGTGATCGAGAGCGATGTGGACGGCGGGGCGATGATCACGGCGCGGTTTGCGGGTGAGCAGGGGCGGTTGATTTTTGCGATGCCGGGGCGGATCGACCAGAATACGAGCGCGGGGTGTCACCAGCTCATCCGCGATGGTGCGACGTTATTGACGAGCGTGGACGATATTTTGAACGAGCTGAACTACCTCGACGGGATGCGGCCGGCGGCGATTGCGGAAAAGCCCGCGCACGTGGCGGCCGGGCGGCCGGCGAATCTCACGGAGGACGAGGCGAAGGTGTTCGAGTGTTTTCGGGGCGGGGCGATCCTCGCGCCGGATGCGCT
>CAMATV010000407.1 GCA_945861235.1 Opitutus sp. GAS368 | reverse complement strand
GCCATTCCGGCGGTGCTGACGATCCTGCCGCGATTGGGGATGGAGATACCGCGCGACTTGTCCGTCATCTGCCGGGAGGATGATCCGTTTCTTGGCTATCTAGTGCCGGCGATTGCCCGCTACAGCTCCGACTCCTCCGCCATTGCGCGGAAATTGGGCGTCGCCCTCAGGCGACTGGCCTGCGGCCAAGCGCTCAAAATCACCCACGACCGAATCATGCCCCGATTCCTAGCGGGACAGTCGGTTGGCCCCGTTGCGCGGTAGCGGGAAATCGGCGGTTGTAACCTCGTGCCCGCGGCGCCGATGCGGGCTTGTCTTAGTTTAATACAAGTAGATTCAGATTTCGTCCGCAGTAGCGGACCCCATGTTGCGAAACATGATCGGCATCTCCCCCTGATACTGTGGTCGTAATCCTTAAACCTATGAAATCCCTACTCCCCTCTCGTCGGTTGCGCCGCCTCGCCTTACTGGGCTTTGGCCTCTTTGCCTTATTTATCGGTTTCTTTCAGTCCTTGGCGCTGGCCCAATCGGCGGCCACCGGATCCATCGTCGGGCAGGTGACCCATGAGGTTACCCGCTCCGCGCTGGCGGGCGCAGCGGTCTCGCTTCAGTCGGATCGAAGCCTGAGGGTGTTCACCGAGGCGGACGGCTCGTTCCGACTCGAGGGGGTTCCGGCCGGACCACAGACGGTGGTCGTTGATTATACGGGCTTGGATCAGAGCCTCGCGCGGGTCGCGGTGGTGGCGGGGGCGGCGGCGACGGTGGCGGTAAAGTTGAATGCCGGCATCTACCGTTTGGAAAAATTTGAGGTTTCGTCCGTGCGCGAGGGTCAGGCGGCGGCCATCAGCAGCCAGCGCGCGGCGGACAACATCAAGACCAGTATGGCGACCGACGCGTTCGGCAATGTGGCCGATAGCAACCTCGGCAATCTGCTCGTGAAGATGTCCGGTCTCAGCGGCGAGCGCGACGAGGGAGACGTGTTTCAGGTCTCCGTGCGCGGCATGTCGGCCGACCTGAATTCCGTCACGGTCGATGGCACGCGGATGTCGGGCGCGACCACGCGCGGTTCCGGCCGGGCCTTCGAGATCGACAAGGTTTCGACGTCGTCCATCGAGGCGATCGAGGTGGTCAAGGCCGCGACGCCTGACATGGATGGCGACTCGATCGGCGGCTCGATCAACCTGAAGACCAAGAGTTCGTTCGATCGCACCGGCCGGGTCTTCGATTACACCGTGGGGCTGAACGCGTATTTCCAACGCGGCACGAGCTATCCGACGGTAAGTTTTTCGTATTCGGACGTCTACGGTGCGGAACGCCGCCTCGGTGTGGTCATCTCGGGCAGTTGGAACCGCACGTCTGGACCGCGCTCGGCGTTTCGCGCCGGCTTCACGAATCCGACGCTGACGGCTCCGGCACCGATGACGGATTTTCAGCTTTCCGAGGATGAAATCCGGCTCGATCGCGCCGGAGCGAGCGTGAAGCTCGAATACAAACTCAATGCGGTGGCGTCGGTGTTCGTGGCGGTGATGTATAACAATTTCCGCGACGTCATGGATCAGCACAAGCAGCGGATTCGACGGAACAACGGGACGGCGGTTTCAACCGACGACGTCGTCACGACGATGATCAACGGCCAGTTCGAATACGAAATGGAGTCGCGGGTCCGCACGGTGAAGACGCTGCGATTGCAGGCGGGTGGCAAGCTCGCGTGGCGGGGATTTCAGGTTGACTACGATGGTTCGGTTGCTCCCTCCACCGGGTTCGAAAAACGTCAGGATCTCATCATGCGCGGCGATGGCGTGAACTACGTGATCGATCGCACGGCGCGTCTGCACTTCCCGCGCATCACGCGGACGGGCGGCTTCGATCCGGCGAACTACGACAACTTCGCGACCCAGTCGATCAACCGGAAGGACTTTCATGCCGACGACGGGATTTCCTCAGCGCAGCTCAACGTGAAGCGCACTTTCGCGACGTCGCTGCCGACCTACCTCAAGGGTGGCGTGCGGTATCGCTTTCAGGAAAAAAAACAGGATCGCGCCCAGGACGTTTGGACGTATGTCGGTCCCGATCGTGTCGCGGGACGGGTCGCCGCCACGGGAATCAACGACGACAATTTGAACCGGTTTCGGGACGACGGGCATCGCCACCTGCCCATCGATGGATTTTATTCGGAACTCGCCGCCTGGCCCGACTGGCGCGCGGTGCACCGAGAGATTGTCACGAATCCCTCGGTATTTTCCTACAATCGCAACAGCTCCGTGCAGAACGAACTCGTGAACGACGGCAAGGCGAGCGAGGGCGTGTCCGCCGGCTACCTGCAGGGCAACGCGAAGCTCGGCCAGCTCTCGATCCTCGCCGGTGTGCGGATGGAGAACACGCGGGTCGCCGGCACCGGGCCGGTGACCGACACGCGTTTCACCACGGCACAACCGGAGCTGCGTTTCGGTGGAAAGATCACCCGAAAATCCAGCTATACCGACACGTTTCCGAGCGTCCATTTCCGTTATGAGCCGCTGCGCGACACACTGGTCCGGGCGAGTTTTTCCAGCGGCATCGGCCGGCCCTCATTTAACGATCTGATGCCGATCACTACGATCAACACGGCGAGCAGCTCGATCACGCAAAACAATGCCGGCCTGAAGCCGCAACGCTCCACCGGCATCGATCTCAGCATCGAGCGCTACCTCCGGCCGATCGGAGTGCTGTCGGTGGGGGTGTTCCAGAAAGAGATCAAGGACTACATTTTTTCCGTGCGCAACACGGTGCCCGGCGGGGCCGGCAATGGTTTCGACGGCCTCTACGAGGGTTTCGATTTCAACACGAAGACCAACGGCGGCTGGGCCCGCGTTAAGGGGTTTGAGGCCAATTTCCAGCAGCAGTTCACGTTTCTTCCCGGCTGGCTCGGCGGCTTCGGCGCGTTTGCCAACTACACCCGGCTCGTCACGCGCGGGACCTTCGCCGGAACCATCGTCGTGGACAAGTTGAGCAACTTCACGCCTGTCGCGAGCAACCTCGGGCTCTCGTATATCCGCTCCAAGCTCACGCTGCGCGGTCAGCTGAACTACGTCGGCGAACGCCTGACATCGTATAATGTCCTCCCGGCGTTGCGGCAATTTCAGGAGCAACGTTCCACCGTCGATCTGAGCGCGAAATATCAACTGAATCCGCGGCTCGGGCTCTTCGTCGATGCCTACAATATTTTCAACGAGAAGAACCTGACGTACCAGGGGCTCGGCACTCGCCCGGTCAACTCACAATACTACGGCACGCGCCTCAGCGCCGGAGTTACCGGCCGGTTCTGATGCCCATTATTTCCCAAGAAAACAGTCCCCTTCGCACTGGCACGGCCTTAGCAGTCTCGGGGTAATGACAATGAAATCTTCGGAGCCTGCTTCGCGCCTGATCGGTCTCGTTGGATTGGGCTTGATGGGGGGAGTCTTTGACGCGCGCCTGCGCAGTGCTGGCTTTGCGGTCTTGGGCTGTGACATCAATGCGGAGTGCTGCGACGCTTTTGCCCGACAGGGTGGGCAGGTCGCCGCGTTTGCAGTGGACGTGCTGCGGCGCTGCGACCGCGTGATCCTCAGTCTGCCGTCGCATCGCGAGGTGGCGCAGGTCGTCGCGGAGAGCGGTGAGGCGTTGCGGCGCGGACAGATCATCATCGATACCACGACGGGCGATCCTGAGCCCACGGAGGCGCTCGCCCGCGAACTTGCGGTTCGCGGCGTGACCTACCTTGACGCCACCATTTCGGGCAACAGTGCGCAGGTGCGCGACGGGGCTGCGGTCGTGATGGTCGGTGGCGGCGCCGAGGCTTTCGCCGCTTGTGGCGACGTGTTTGCGGTGTTGGGGCAGGAGACGTTCCACACCGGAGCGTCCGGCACGGGTGCGAAGATGAAACT